>DPAW01000336.1:0-1596 GCA_003517285.1 Verrucomicrobiales bacterium | reverse complement strand
CGAACCGCTGCCGGAGTTGGAGATGTTTTTGCCGTGACAGTCCAATTACGAGCTCCGGTGAAATCGGATTTTTCCTTGCTGGCGACTTTGCGGAATGATGAGTCGATCCAGCGGCAGCTGATGATTGAAGCGTTCATGTATTCGGATGTGGAGGTGCAGGCATGGATTCGCCGACGAACCCATGATCCGCAGGGCGCGTTTTGGGTGGTTGATGCCGATGGCCCGCGCGGGTTTGTGCAATTGACACAAATTCAATCGGGTTCGGCGGATTTGGGGATTTGTTTGGAGGCGAATGTCCGCGGCAAAGGCGTGGCGACGGAGGCGATGCGGTTGTTAGCGACGGAGGCGCGACAGCGCGGTTGCCGAAAATTGACGCTGCGTGTGTTGCGGGTGAACCATCGGGCGATTGCGTTTTATCGGAAATTGAAATTTTCGGAGGTCGACCTCAAGCGGCGGCTGCATTTTGATGGCCGGCATTGGCGGGACGTGCTGTTCATGGAGAAACGGTTGCGATGAAAACGGTGGTTATTTCACAGCCGATGTATTTCCCGTGGGTGGGGATGCTCGAGCAAATGGCGCTGGCGGATGTGTGGGTGCATCTAGATGACGCGCAGTTTTCGAAGGGTGGTTTTTTCAATCGCGTGCAAATCAAGGCGACCGACGGCACGCCGTGGCTGACCGTACCATTGGCGGAAAACAAACTGGGACAGAGACTCAATGAAGCCCAACCGGCAACGCATGATTGGCAACGCAAACATTGGACCACGCTGCAGCAATCCTACGCGACGGCGCCGAACGTGGCCGAGATGCTTGCGCTGGTCGAGGCGGTGTTTGCTGCAGGCCACGCGTCCTTGGCGGACTTAGGCGCGGCGAGCATGGAGGCGTTGGCGGCTTCGTTTGGGGTATTGCCCAAGACCGTGTTGCGATCATCAGAGATGGCGGTCGAAGGCGGCGGTAGCGAGCGAGTTCTGGCGATTTGCCGGGAGCTTGGCGCGACGCGGTATGTAACCGGGCAGGGCGCAGCGGATTATCTGGATCATGCGGCGTTCGACGAGGCGGGGATCGCGGTGGAGTACATGGATTATGAAAAGCGCGCCTATCCGCAATTGCATGGGGACTTCACGCCTTTTGTCAGCGCGCTCGATTTATTGGCAAACTGCGGACAAGCCGGACGGGATGTGATTGCTCCGCGGACGGTTTACTGGAAGGATTTCGTGAAATGAGCGAAGTGGCCCGTTTCATTGCCGAAGTGCAGGAAAACATCGAGGGGCTGCGCACCGATGCGGCGGTGCGGCAGGCTACGATCGACTGGGTAAACGCCATTGCGCCGCACAAGTACACCTACAATTTCACCTGGCTCGGTCGCCCGATTATTCAGTTTCCGCAGGATCTCGCGGCGTTGCAGGAAATCATTTGGGGCACCAAGCCGGATCTCATTATTGAGACCGGTATCGCGCATGGCGGTTCGCTGATCTTTCACGCGTCGATCCTGCAACTGCTCGGCAATGACGGCCGTGTGCTCGGTGTTGATATTGATATTCGCGATCACAACCGCGCCGAGATTGAGGCGCATCCGATGTTTGAGCGCATCGAAAT
>DPAW01000027.1 GCA_003517285.1 Verrucomicrobiales bacterium | reverse complement strand
GGGGCCGGCCAATAGGCCGAGGCTGCCGCCCATGGCAATGAGCGCTTTGGCGGTGGCGTCGAATTCAAACCACTTGACCGCGATCAACAGAAGGAAACTGGTGCCAGCCGTTTCCAGAACGCCGGCGGCAACTGCGCGCAGGCGTTCGTAACGGTAAGTCAGGGTCGTCCGGTCCAAGGGACGCAGAGGTTAAGCGGATGCGCCGACGGAGGCGAGTTCCTCTTCGCAGTCGACGATTTGCTGGATTTGGGTGAGGAACCAGCGATCGATTTTGGAGAGCTCAAAGATTTCGTCCACGGTCAGGCCGGCGCGGAGGGCGTGGCGGAGGTAGAAGACGCGTTCGGCGTTGGGGGTGGTGAGTTTCTGGGTGATGAGATCGCGCGGCAGGATGTCGCGGTCTCCGTAGACGGTGTCGCTCACGCGCCAGCCTTTGCCGTCGCCACCAAGTCCGGCGCGGCCGATCTCCATGGAGCGGAGGCATTTTTGCAGACTCTCCTTAAATGTACGGCCGATGGCCATAGCTTCGCCGACGCTTTTCATCTGAGTGTTGAGCGTGGGGTCAGCCTGTTGAAATTTCTCGAAAGCGAAGCGCGGAATCTTGGTGACGACGTAGTCAATGGTGGGCTCGAAGCTGGTAGGCGTTTCGCGGGTGATGTCGTTGGGAATCTCGTCGAGGGTGTAGCCGACAGCGAGCTTGGCGGCAATTTTCGCGATCGGAAACCCGGTCGCTTTGGAGGCAAGGGCGGAGCTTCGGCTTACGCGTGGGTTCATCTCAATGACGATCATGCGGCCGTTGTCCGGGTTCACGGAAAATTGGATGTTCGAGCCGCCGGTTTCCACGCCCACGGCACGGATAATGGCGAAGCTCGCGTCGCGCATGATTTGGTATTCCTTGTCCGTGAGGGTCTGGATTGGTGCTACGGTAATACTATCGCCAGTGTGCACACCCATGGGATCAAAGTTTTCGATGGAGCAAATGATCACGCAGTTGTCGGCCTTGTCGCGCATGACCTCCATCTCGTATTCCTTCCAGCCAATGAGCGATTCCTCGACGAGGATTTCGTTCACAGGCGAAAGATTGATACCTTTTTTGGTCAGCTCCTCGTACTCATCGCGGTTGTAAGCAATCCCGCCGCCGGTGCCGCCGAGCGTGTAGGCGGGCCGGATGATGAGGGGGAATTTTCCGATGCGATCGGCAATGGCCCAGGCATCGTCCATGTTGTGGGCGATACCACTCACGGGCACGTCCAGGCCGATCTCGAGCATCAATTCCTTAAATCGCTCGCGATCTTCGCCGCGCTCAATCGCGTCGGCCTTGGCGCCGATCATCTCCACACCGTGTTTCTGGAGTACGCCCGTGCGGAACAATTCCATGGCCGTGTTCAGGCCAGTCTGGCCACCGAGTGTGGGAAGCAGCACGAGCTTGCCATCAGTGCCGATTTTTTTCAGCTCCGCTAATTCGCGGACGATAATTTTCTCTACCGCCTCGGGCGTGACCGGCTCAATGTAGGTGCGATCGGCAAACTCCGGGTCGGTCATGATCGTGGCGGGGTTGGAATTCACCAGCACCACGCGGTAGCCCTCTTCCTTAAGCGCCTTGCAAGCTTGAGTGCCCGAATAATCGAACTCGCACGCCTGCCCAATGATAATCGGGCCGGCGCCAATGATGAGAACCGAATGAATGTCGTCCCGTCGTGGCATGAACCGCGGGAGACTTAACGGAAAACCGGCCGGCTTGTCATGGGTTTTTTGGAAAAACGCGCCGAATGTTGTTCGCAATCAGTTACAAGAGTGATTGCTGTGCCCCGCCGCCCATCTTCAATCCCAGCCGTTGATGGCCAAGCTCGGTGGCGGTGCGGCCTTGGGGGGTGCGTTGGAGGTAGCCTTCCATGATGAGAAAGGGCTCGTACACCTCTTCCAAGGTATCGGCTTCCTCGCCAACAGCGGCGGCGATGGAGTTGACCCCCACAGGGCCGCCGCCGAATTTCACGATGATGGTCTCGAGGATGCGCTTGTCCATCTCGTCGAGGCCATGACCATCGATCTCCAGCATGGCCAGCGCGGCGTCGGCGATGGCGTTGGTAATGGTGCCGTCGCCTTTGACCTGCGCGTAATCGCGCACGCGGCGCAGGAGATTATTCGAAATGCGCGGGGTGCCCCGGCTCCGGCGGGCGATTTCGGAGGCGCCAAGTTCATCGACCTCGACCTCCAGTAAACCCGCCGAGCGCGTTACGATACGCGTCATGTGGTCGGCCGAATAATAATCGAGCCTTTCGCGAATGGGGAACCGCGTGAGCAACGGCGCGGTGAGTAGGCCGCTGCGGGTGGTGGCGCCAATCAAAGTAAATCGCGGCAGGTTGAGCCGCACGCTGCGGGCGTTGGGGCCTTGGTCGATGATGATATCTAGCTGGTAATCCTCCATCGCGGGGTAGAGATATTCCTCCACGGTCTTTTGCATGCGATGGATTTCATCAATGAACAGCACATCGCCTTCCTCGAGATTAGTGAGTAGACCGGCGAGGTCGGCGGCCTTCTCGATGGTCGGCCCGCTGGTGGCACGCAGGTTGCCGCCCAT
>DPAW01000254.1 GCA_003517285.1 Verrucomicrobiales bacterium | reverse complement strand
CGAGTGTCTCATCACCGACGTTCCGGAAGAGGAGAAGCCCGCTCCGGATCATGGTCACGACCACATGTAAGTCGTAGCGATCACTCCATTACACGGGCCGGCCCTCGGGTCGGCCCTTTTTTTATTTGACTCAAAATTACGATTATAAAAAAACACTCAGTTTACAGTACCCAAGCAGTAACTAATTCTACTACAATGACCTGAGTGAAATCCCATCGCCTACTAAAAACTGTCTTCAAAGAAAAATCGGTGAAGCATATCGCCGATCAAATGAACCTTTCCGCGTCCACCGTTTACAAATGGGCGGAATCCCCTGACTCCGGCTCGGCAAGCGGTATCGCCAACCCGCTAGATCGTGCCCAGTCCCTGATCATGGCCGCGGATGACCCTCGATTATTGCGTTGGCTCTGCGAGCAATCGGGGGGATTTTTCGTTGAAAATAGTGATCCTTCAAGCGAAGAAACATCTACCGATCAAACTCTCGCGCCGGCTACCAGCAAAGTGGTGAAACAATTTGCCGATCTTCTTTCCACCGTGGCCGAAGCGGCCGCTGATTCCAAGATCAGCGCCAAAGAAGCCTCCAACATTCGACGAGAATGGGAACGTCTCAAGCGTGCAGCTGAGGGTTATGTGAAATGCTGTGAAGAAGGAAACTTCAAGCGGTTGAATCGTGACCTAAAGAAGTAAGCACGCCTTGCGCCTCCAAAAATGCCTGTGTCTCGTTGGCATCCTGATGGCAGCAGGCCCTCCAACCGCGCGCTAGGCCGGCCTCAATATTTTCCGGGCGATCATCCAGATAAATGATCGCTTCCCCTGTACGCCCGGACAACGCCTCCAGTGATTCGTAAATCCCGACATCAGGTTTTAGCGACTTCACTTCGTGCGACAAAATATGACCGGTAAAGCGCGGCCAAAAATCATATGAATGGCTGATGTGCCGCACTGCCATTTCGTTGGTGTTGGAAAAAGTGTAGGTCGACAAACCGCTCTCGACGATTTGCCGATGCATTTCAATAACCCCTTCAATTGGCGAAAAAATATCCTCGAACAACGCCGCAAACTCAAATTCTGTCCCCGTGAATTTCGTTTCGTTTTGAATGCTTGTGAAAAATTCCGAGGAGGTCAATTGGCCGGATTCATACTCCGCGAGTAGAGGCGATTGGTTCAGATATGCATCCAGTTCCACTTCATCGCATTGTGTTCGCGGAGCCAGTTTGGTGATTAGAATGCCGTAATTGAAATCAAGTAGCACCTTGCCGATATCAAATGCCACCACCGGTTTCATTACATTTCCCGGCGGCCTTTGAGCGCGTGGCTCAGTGTGAGATCATCGGCATATTCCAAGCCACTGCCTGCAGGCAATCCATGCGCAATACGGGTCACTTTCACGCCTTTGGACGTCAAGCGTTGCGCCAGATAATTGCTCGTAGCATCGCCTTCCACATCGGTTCCCAAGGCCAGAATCACTTCCCGTACGCCATCCATACGCGCCTCCAGTTGCGCAATGCGCAGATCCTCCGGACCCACTCCGTTCAAAGGCGAAATTTTCCCTCCCAAGACATGGAAACGCCCACGAAAGGCACCAGATTTTTCGACGTTAATGACATCCACCGCAGTCTCCACTACGCACACCGTCGTCGAATCGCGTCGATCATCGGTGCATAACGCACATGGTTGCGTTTCGGTGAGTGCACCACAAGTGACGCAGAGCTCAATGCGTTCGGTGGCGGTGACGAGAGCTTCGGCAAGTTGTTTGACCTGCCCCGCCTCACTTTGCACGAGATGTAGGGCCAGCCGCTCAGCCGAACGCGGCCCAATGCCCGGCAATTGGCCCAAGGCCCCCACGAGGGCCGATACCGGCTCCGGCAGGGACGCCATGGTTTAGCCCATACCCGGTAGGTTGAATCCAGCCGTTACTTTACCCATCTCTTCGGCCTGAATCTTCTGTCCCTCTGCGATGGCTGAATTCACTGCGGTAAACACGAGATCCTCCAGCGTCTCCACATCCTCAGGATCCACCGCTTCGGGATCGATCTTCAAGGACTTCAGCACGCCTTTGCAGGTCGCGACCACTTTAACCGCACCGCCGCCACTGGTGGCTTCCACCTCGCGCGCAGCCAAGGCGGCCTCCGTTTCCTGAGCCTGCTGTTGCGCGCGCATGGCCTGCTTCATCAATTTGTTTATACTCGCCATAAATTTCTCCTAGTTTCGCACATCCACAATCTGTCCCTTGAAAACTTCCAGTGCCTTCTTGATCAGTGGATCATTTTCAAACTCTTCCTTGTTGATCGGACCCTTGGGCGGAAGCGGTTCGCCTTCGGTATTTGTCGCCGGCTCGGCAGCAGCCTCCGTTGCACCGGGCATGGCCATGGCCTGAGGAATCCAATCCGCGGGCCGTTCCGCAATCACATAACTCACCGTGCGCAGGGAATGCCCCGCCTTGCTCAAGGCAGCGAGCAAGGATTGGTTGGTTTCCTTGGTGTTCGCCAACTCCATTTGCGGGGCAAAGGCTTCCGGAAAACCGATAGTCACACCATCGCCTTCGATGGATTTCAGAAATGCTTCCTGAAAGTACGCCCGGGAAAAGACTCCCAATGATTCCAGCATAGCGGCCCATAAAGTAGGAAGATCGGCTTCCGGCGCCGATTGCGGAGCGGGTTCTTCCTTAACCTGCGGAACCGACTCCGGTTCTGGTTTGGGTTTTGGATCAGAGATTGGTTCGACGATGGGCGTTGCGGCCGCTTGTTGGATCGGCTCAGCTTTCGGTTTCTTTACCGGCGCTGCGGTCGGCACAGGCCGGGCTGCCTCGAGGGCTTCGCCGCCTCCGGAATCCCGCAATTCCTCAAGGCGATCGAGCACATCATTCAGGCTCATGGCGCGGGCGGCATCCATCGCTTTCATCAGCGAGACTTCAACTAGGATCTTTTTGGAGGACGTATTGCGCAGTTGGATTTCGCAATCGGTCAGCACTTCAAGGACGCGCGATACGGCGCTGCGATCCGCCAGTTGCGCCTGTTCGGCAAGCGCCGTTTGCTCGGCCTCGGAGATTTCAAGTATACCCGTGTCGCCCTCGGAAACCTGGTAAATCATCACGTTCCGAAAATGATCCAGCAAATCGCCGACCAACCGGCCCAGTTCCTTGCCGCCCGTGGTCAGTTCATGCAATTGCCCTAGTGCGCCGGCGGCATCAGCCCGTAAAACAGCCTCGGCCAATGATAACACCTGCGATTGTGACGTGAGACCAAACATCGACAGCACGTCCCTTTCCTTAATGGTCTCCCCACAAAAACTAATGAGTTGATCCAGCGTGCTCTCGGCATCGCGCATGCCGCCATCGGCGCCGCGTGCAATGGCCTGCAGTGCGGCGGGTTCAATAGTCACGCCTTCCTGTTTGGCGATGAATTCCAGGTGGGAAACAATCCGGGTGGCCGGAATCCGCCGCAGGTCAAAGCGTTGGCAGCGCGACAAAATTGTGGGCAACACCTTTTCCGGTTCGGTAGTGGCAAAGATAAACTTCACGTGCGCCGGCGGTTCTTCCAGCGTTTTGAGCAACGCATTGAAGGCGGCGGTGGTGAGCATGTGAACCTCGTCAATGATGTATACCTTATAACGGCATGTGGCCGGTGCGTACGGTGCGGTGTCGCGCAACTCGCGCACCTGTTCCACGCCGTTGTTGCTCGCGCCGTCAATCTCCAGCACATCCAGCGCACGGCCTTCGGTGATCTCCACACAACGCTCGTCATCTTCCTTGAAATCCACCGCGGGTCCGTCGGTGGCGTTTAGGCACTTGGCGAAGATTCGGGCAATGGTGGTCTTGCCCGTGCCACGCGGCCCGCTAAAAAGATACGCATGCGCGATGCGACCGGAGGCAATGGCGTTACTGAGGGTTTGGGTGACGTGCTCCTGCCCCACCACATCCGCAAAGCGTTGCGGACGATATTTGCGGGCTATAACCTGATATGACACTTCAGTAAACTTTTGGGAAATTCAAAAAGGTCAGGGTGACCACGGCAGATGCAGATCAAGCTACCGTTGCTGCCTTCCGGCCCTGGCGGGGTTTGCAAGCCCGCATTCCATGGGCCCTGACGAGCTGATTCTGCCGCCGCCCATCGAGGGCGGCAAGCAGATTCAGGGCAAACTGTTCGCAGACGCAGTTATTCAGCGCTGAAACGATGTACCGTGGTGGTGGAATAAGTATCGCCCGGCTTGAGAATGGTGCTCGGGAAATCCTCATGATTCACCGAGTCGGGAAAATGCTGAGTCTCTAGACACAGCGCCCCGCGGAAGGGATACTTCTTACCGCCTTTCCCTTCCTGCTCCATGAGGAAGTTTCCGCTGTAAAACTGAATACCGGGCTGATCGGTGTGAATCTCCATCACCCGTCCGCTCACCGGATCCTTCAAACGGGCTGCCAAACGCATCGTGCCGACCTCTCCGTTCACCACGAAATTATGGTCGTATCCCAGCGTGGAGGTTTCGCAGTCGGCCGTTTCCTTGGCTTCTTTGTCCGGAATACGCTCGCCAATGACATGAGCCTTACGGAAATCCAACGCGGTATCCGCCACGGGCTCGATCTTGCCGGTGGGAATCAGGGTGTCATCAGTGGCAGTGTAGTTGTCGGCATTGAGGGTCAGCTCATGGCTAAGGATGGTTCCGCTGCCGGCGCCGCCGAGGTTGAAGTAAGCGTGGTTGGTGAGGTTCACCGGGGTCGCCTTGTCGGTGGTGGCGAGGTAGTCGATCCGCAGCTCATTGTCGTCGGTGAGCGTGTAGGTCACCTTCATCTTTAGTGCGCCGGGATAACCTTCATCGCCGTCCGGACTCGTGTGGCTGAATGCCACCGCCTGACCAGTCTTGCTGCGCACCACGCGCGCGGCCCAGACCTTCTTGTCGATGCCGACGTTGCCACCGTGGAGGTGGTTCGGATCGTTGTTCGTGGCCAGTGTGTATTCCTTGCCATCGAGCGTGAACTTGCCCTTGGCGATGCGGTTACAGACGCGGCCGGTGGTGCAGCCAAAGTACTGGTTACCGTCGCCCTCGTAGCCGGCCACGTTGTCAAAGCCGTTAATCACATCCACCAGATTGCCCTCCTTATCCGGCAGGTGCAGTTCCACGAGCGTGGCGCCGTAGGTGGTCACCTTGGCGACCAGACCGTTCTTGTTGGTGAGCGTGTAAATCTCTGTCGCTTCACCGGCTTTGGTTTCACCAAAACCCGCTTTGGCAATGGCATTGGAATCGCCATCACCGGTTTCGGGTTCCGGCTGGCCGGCATTATCTTCCGGGGCGGGGGCACAGGCATTCATGATCAGGATAGAAGCCGCAGCGGCGGCCGTTTTAAACAGAGTTGGGAACGGAGACTGCATCACGCAAATCATGCACACGCCCGTGCGGGAGTCAATCCCCTGCCCGCACGGAACACCAGAAAGCTACGGGTGCATCACCGCAATCACGCAGCGTTCCGGATCGAGATATTTCTGGGCGACTTCCTGAATGGATTCCTGTGAAACTTCCTCAATACGGGTTTCATCCTCATCACTGGAATCAAAGCCCAATCCATATAATTCATCCAAGCCAGCCGTCATTGCCAGACCGCCGAGGTCTTGACGGCCGATCTTACGGGCGCCGATCATCTTGTTCTTGGCCCGGCGCAATTCCCCGGCATCCAATCCATCGTTTGCCAGCTTCATGGCTTCGGCCATCAATTCCTCCTCCACCTGCGCCAGTTGTTCCGGCGAGGTTCCAGCGTAAAAGGAAAAGGACCCCGGCGTCATGCCCGGCTGGCTTTGCGCCCCGACGTAGTAAGCCAAGCCCAGCTCCTCACGAATGCGTATGAAGAGGCGACTGCCCAAATCGCTGCAGGCTTCCCCGAGAAGTTCCAGAGCGTATCGATCCTCATCGAAAAAAGTGCATCCGTGAAAGCCCAGTACGGCCACGGCCTGTTCTTTATCTTTTTGGTCCGCAACACGGCGTTTTCCTTGGGTGCCGGCCAACAACTTCGGCACCTGATAGTCGCCACCACGTTTCCACAGGCCGAAGGCGGTTTCCAGATCCGCCCGCACTTGGGCCGAATCCATATCGCCGAACACGGCAATCACGGCGTTGTTGGGCACAGCCAATCGAGCGTGAAAAACCCGCAGATCATCAGCGGCCAAGGCCTCCACTGATTCCTGTGTGCCCAGACTGTTCAACCCGTAACCGTGTGCGCCAAACAGATTTTCACGCATTAAGCTGAAGGTCTTTTGGAGGAGCTTGTCGTCCTGCGCGCGAATGCCGGCCAGTTGCACTTCGCGCTGCCGGCTCAAAGCTTCGGCAGGAAAGGAGGGATTCAAAATCACATCTGCCAGCAACTCCACACCCAAGGCCGCATCCTCGCTCATTACCTCAGCCGAGATACCAAAGGAATTATTGCCGCCATAGGCATCGATGCCGCCACCCAC
Source organism: Verrucomicrobiales bacterium (assembly GCA_003517285.1). GTDB lineage: Bacteria > Verrucomicrobiota > Verrucomicrobiia > Limisphaerales > UBA1100 > UBA1100. Next base: position 76 of record DPAW01000254.1, on the reverse strand, counting down.
ATTTTCGATCTGTTCAGCAATCTGCTGGCCTGTGCGCTTGGCCGTGCCTTTGACCAGCAGCTTGGCCATCAATTGC
>DPAW01000131.1 GCA_003517285.1 Verrucomicrobiales bacterium | reverse complement strand
GGGCGGGGCGGGCACGCTCCTGCATCGGGCGGATGGAAAATATGCTTTGACGCGCGGCTCCCACAGCGGCAGTTCCAACATCGTGTCGGCCGATCCCAAATACCGCGAGCAATACGCCGAGGCCCTGAAGCCCAACGGGCCGAAGTTCAACCACGGTGCTAGCTTCACTGCCGCTTGCAAAGGCGAGGACAAGACGCTTTCGCCCTTCAGTATTGCCGGTGACCTAACCAAGACACTGATGCTCGGCATTGTTTGCCAGTCGCTGAATGAGGAACTGAATTTCGATCGGAAACGGGAGAAGTTCATCAACAACGACCGCGCCAACGCGCTGCTCAAAGGCCCCGCTCCCCGCAAGGGTTGGGAGGAATTCTACAAGATGGTGTAGGCCTAAGTGCCTTCCTATCGTAGCAACCGGCGAATCATCTGCACCGCGCGCGTCTCGTAGAGCCGCTGCCATTCAGGCGCGAGCATACAGTCGCTGTCTTCCTGGGCGCCGCCGATGTTTTTCAACTGCTCGGCCGTGGGCGCGTAATGGACATAGCCGTTGGTGTATCCAGCCACGAAGGCATGCGGATGTTTGGCCGCGCGCTTGATGTTCAACCCCACCGGTACCGTGAGTTCGCCGGGAAATGTGGTCAGCACAAAATCGCCCACACGCAGGCCGGACAACTCCACGCTGACCGTCCGGTTGCCGGCGGCGTGGCCGGTTTTTTGATGCATTTTCAGAAGCCGCAAATTGGTGTTCAGCCGCGTGATCTGTTCCATGGTGTGAACATTGCGGACGTACGCCTGCAAATGGCGGCGGTTGGCTGCATCCAGCCGGCTGAGATTGGGCCGCTCCAGCTTCAGCTCATGCAGGTAACGGTAGGAACTGAGCGAAGGGGAGTTGGTGGAGAGCTGGTACTTCATCATCAACGGCAGAAACTCATCGAGATTCAGGAACGTGCCCTTCAGGGATTCGGCCAGACGCCCGCGTTCGGCTTCCATCTCACGAATGCGCGGCGCCAAATCCGCCCGGGGCAACTCCAGCGTCTCACTGTGCACGTTCAAAACCGCATTCGGCTGGCAACGAATCTGCCGTACCGCCCGCAGTGTACTGAGCCCGAGCATCAGGCCCAGCGGTTCGGCGCTGCGGATGTGATTCACCGCCTTGTAATCAATCGGATTAATATCACCACCCGCTCCCTGCACAAAAAGCGCCACGGCCCCCTTCCCCAGCGTTTCCTCAATGGTCTTGGAGGCGAACCCGGTGATGTCCGCGGAATTGCCACGATCGGGCGTATTGGCAATCGGGTGGCAGGCGAAATTGTACACCACCGCCAAGGGCGTTCCATCCAGCCGATCCAGACGCAGCACACCGATCTGCGAATCCACCGGCCCGACTGCTACCACTTGATCATTCGGCGGCAGGGAGTAGGCATGCCGCACATCCACCGTGCTGCCATCCTTCAGAATCAACCGACGATTCTCCATGATCCGCGTCTCCCGCCCTACACCCACACCGGCTTTCACGTGCTCCAGATTCTTGACCGCTAATCGCACCGCCTGAATGGTGCGCGCCTCGGTCTCCGGATGCACCAGTCCATGGCAATGACTGGCGTTAAAGAGCGTGTGCGCGGGCGAAATGCCCAATTCCTTTTCCAGCGTTTCACGAACCCGCGGGAGAAAGTCATCCTTGATCCGGCCGATCCCCCCGATCGCCACGGCGTCAATGCTCACCAACACCGCCGTGGTATCTCCACTTCGAAAGGCCAGCGCGCGGGCGTACAACCGATCGTTTACCGACCCGCGTTCATCGGTGATATCCACCTTGGCCGCGCCGGCCTGCAATCCGGCGGCGGTCACGGCCATCGGCAGGCAAGCCAGCCCTACCGCCGCAACCAATCGCAAGAAGTTCATGAAGTTATAGGTCCAGCAACTCGTCCATCAACGCCGCGGTCTTTTCGTCGCCGCCGTCGCCACCTTCGCGGGTGACCCAGCCGTTGAAGCCAATCTTCTTCAGCTCGGCGCGGACCTTGCCCCATTCCACATCGCCCTGACCTAGCGGACAGAAACCGTTTTTCACACCCCAATCCTTCACGTCCAGCTTCACGTTGCGGTTGCCGAGGATGCGAATCCACTCGTGGCTAGGCGCGAATTTCTGCATGTTGCCAATATCGTAATAGGCCTGCACCCACGGGTTATTGATCTCATCAAGGTAATCGCGGAATTGCTCAGGCTTGTAACAGAACCCGTTCCACACCGTTTCAATGAGCACATGAATACCCAGTTTGCTGGCCAAAGGAATAACCTTGCGGATCTCGGCAATGGACCGTTCCCAGACCTGGTCGTGATTTTCGTTCTCCCCACGCACTGCTCCGGGGACCAACAGCACCGACGAGCCGCCCACCGCTTTGGATTCGCGAATGGCTTCCTCCAATCCCTTGCGACTTTCATCGCGCGTGGCGACGTCGGGGGAAGACAGCCGTTTCTGCCAATGCTTGTTATAAACCACACCGTGCATCGGCAGGCCCACCTCATCGCAGGCCTTTCGCAAGGCACCTACGTTCATGCCCGGCGCACTACCCTCGATGCCGTCGAAGCCCAGCTCTTTCAACTTCTGCATACGCGGCAGGTTTGGTTTGCCACCCCATTTAACTGATTTGTAAATGAGCCCATGATTCGCGCGCGCGCGTTTTTTGTCCTCAGCTTGGAGCGTGGAAGTGGCTGCCACCGCGGCAGCAGCCCCGGCGGTTTTACAGAAATCACGTCGGTTCATTCGGCTAGGTTAGAGACGCATTCCCATCGGGGCAAATGAATTCAGCTCAAAGACAGGCGATCGCGCCTATATAAACACTTACACTAATATCTCATCACCTGTCGTAGTCGATCCATTACTGCCAACACAAATCTAACCTCACCTCGTGCGGGTGAACAGGCGACCGGGATGTTGTTCGATTAGCTTTTTCATCTCGAGCTGAAGCAATGCAACAGAAACCTGTGCAGCGGGCAATTCGCTGCGGCGGATAATTTCGTCCTGCTGCATTTCCTCGTGGGTGAGCACGTTAAAGATCTGCTGTTCCGGATGCGACAACGTGGGCATGGGAAGTTCGGACTCTTCCGGTTCAATAGCCTGTAGATGGGCGAATTCAGCCAAGACGTCTTCAGCAGATTCGCAAAGCTGGGCGCCGTCCTTAATGAGGTCATGGCAACCGGCGCTGCGCGGTGAATCGATGCGGCCGGGCACGGCGTACACCGTTCGCCCATACTCCGCGGCAAAGTTGGCGGTGATGAGCGCGCCGCTGGCCCGATTGGCTTCCACAACCACGGTACCCTGCGTCATGCCAGCTACAATGCGGTTGCGTATTGGAAAGCTCCTCTTATCGCCTTTTCGCCCGAAGGGAAACTGCGTGATCACCGCGCCCTGCTTGGCGATCTGTTGATAGAGTTGTATATTTTCAGCCGGATACACGATGTCTAGGCCCGTGCCCAAGACCGCGATGGTGCGTCCAACGGATTGCAATGCTCCCTCATGCGCGGCGCTATCAATGCCTCTCGCCCCACCACTCACTACTGTAACACCCGAAGCCGCCAACTGCTTCGCCAACCGCTCAGCCGTTTGGCGACCATATAATGTCGACCGTCGCGTGCCCACCATCGCAACAGCGTGGGCATCTTCGGGTTTCAATTCACCCTTCACATACAACACCGGGGGTGGATCGTAAATTTCGCGCAACAAGGAAGGATACGTATCATCCTCAGAAGTGATGATCTGGGCGCCAAATTTCTCAATACGCTCCAGTTCAACGGCCACATTCACCAACTCTCGCCAACGAACAATGTTATCGGCTGCCTTGACGCCCACTTTATCCACTAACATTAGATCCCCCTTGGAAGCACTCAAGACCGCCGCGGCCGATTCAAATCGAGACAACAAATTTCGAACCCGTATCGGGCCAATATCAGGCAACAAATTCAGCGCCACTAACGCCTCACGGGAATCCATAAGAAGGTCGTATTACGCAATCGCTCGGACGACAAGCCAAACCCGCAGCCGCCATTAGACATCAAAAAAGACCCAACGCCACAAGACATTGGGCCGGAAGAAGTAGCGTAAAATTATTCCGGCGTGGCAAAACCGGCGGCGTCCAACGAATCCTTATTCCACGTTCCCTGATGTCCGGAATCCTTAATCATGGTCCGAGCCTCGGCCACTTGCTCCGCCGTTACCAGTTCTTCGCCGTTGCCCCAAGACTGACGAATGTAAGTGAGCACGGCGGCAATTTCCTCGTCCGACCAAGCCGCGCCCACGGCCGTCATAGCGCCATTATACGAAGTACCATTCACGACGATAGCACCCTGTAATCCGTTTAGCACAATGGCAGCGGCCAATTTGGGATCGCCTTTCACCCAAGAGGAATTCACCAACGGCGGGATTTGTCCGGGAGTACCGCCACCGTTGGGCTGATGACAGCCCTGACAGTTGGCGTAAATCTGTTTTCCTTTGCCGAAAATTAATTCCGCCTCGGACGGTGCCAGCGATGCCACTTCGGCCGGGCTACCAAACGGTGCATGGACATTGGCCGCAAAATTGGCGTTCAGTTCGTCCACCTTGTAACATCCTATGTAACCGAGCAGCGTGAGCACCACCATGATACTCACGGGCATCTGTGAGTTTCCCGCAGCCGGCTCGCCATGCTCTTGCAGGTTCAGGTTGGAATGCTTTTCTTCCATCTTACTCGCCCTCCTCAGGGTTGCTGGTCTTACGGACAGCCGGTAATGGTGCCTCAGGCAAACCCCTATCGTTTCGGAGGCTTTGCAGATAGGCAGCCAGTGCACGTGATTTATAAGTCGGCGTGACAACGAAGTCGGGTTCGACCGATTGTTTAAATCCGTCACCGGTAGAAACAGTCACCGCATTGGTAGGAAGTTCCTCTCCTTCTTTCGCAGACCGAACGTTAAACAAATATTTGTAAGGCGGCATGTGTGAGCTTTTCCCACCGGCTTGCGAGTTGTAGATCTTGGCGTACAGCGCATTCAGATCCAGTTGACGGCCACCCACATTGCTGAGGTCTGGCCCCACACGCATCACCCCCGGCATGGCGTGCACATCATGGAGGAAATCCCGGGTAACACTCTGTCGACGAGCCCCCCAATACACGACATCCGGCCAATCATCTGCGACCGGCAACAGTTTGAACTGGGCTCCCGCGCGATCCTTCAATGCCCGCACTCTATCTTTAATTTCGTCCCACTGCTCGATCCCCTTACTCACGGCAAATGTCGCATCGGCAACCGTGGATTTATCCGCATCACTCATTTCGATAGGTAAGCCCAGTTCACCGGCCAAATCCCCCTCAATTGTGACACCGGAAATTCCTAATGCGATTAAGGAATCCTCGGTTTCGATGGAATTAGCAAAGGCTTTGGCTTGCTCCAAAGTGGCTTTGGTCGCCTCAACATCTGCTCCTTCTGCCGTTGCGGCATCTTGGGCGGCCGCTACAGCTTGGAACGCATAAGCCTTTTCGAAAATCTTATTGCCGGCATATTCCTCTCCAATGATTTCCCGCGTCAGGGCTTTATCGGCTCCCAATTGAGTAATCTGGATCTCATACCCAAAGGTACCACCGGTGGCCATACGTGTGTGGCAGTAGTAGCAGCCGTTTTCGCGATAAATCTGTTCACCTTGCTGAGCCAACCCTGACCGCGGATGCAATGAAGTGCCGTCGCCCAGATCAGCCTTGGCTGCGTTCGCCTGTGAGGCCGGACCAAACACCATACCCCACCAAGAGAGGCTCAGCGCAAACAACACACCCAAGAAAATCCAAGGAGACTTGTTCATTCAGCACCTCCTTCGGCTTTGGCTGCGCGGCATTTGCGAATCAGCGCCATCGGACTGTACTCGCCGCAGCAATTGCGGAACAATAGACAGGCCATACTGCCAAGGAAAATCAAACTAGACATGAAGAACAGTATTTCGCCGAGAAAAGCTATTCGCATGGGCATCAGTGCTTTTTTCAGCACTTCGGCCGATCCAGCCTGCAGCGCGTGGCCGTGCAGATAAGACATGCCCAGGCCGGCCAATAGAATCACCACCGCGCCGATGGCGGTCAGGCGGAAGATCCATTTGTAGGTTCCCGAGCAGGCCCAATCCACTTCGCCGATAAACAAACGTGGTGCCACGTAATATACTGCACCAAACATCGCCATGGCGAAGAAACCCCAAGCAAAGAATTGGCGGACGGCTGTGCCGGCATAGGTAAACTGCAACAGGCTGTTCCAGTCCGAATAGACGTTACCGAAGGTGAAGAGCGCGGTGATCAGCCACGCGCCCAGCGCGAAGCCCATGCATTGCAGCGTCAAGTCATTCGATCCGAGCAACGGCACGCCCTTAGCAGTTTGACGCAGATTCCAGCCGATGGCTATCAGCACAAAGATAAACAGCCCAGAGGCGTATTGGCTAAGCTTGATCGACCAGACGGGCAGCGGGGAACCGCTGTTCAGGTTCACCCAACCGCCGAGGATCAGCAGCATCCAGAACCCGAACGCCGCCCATTGACGACTGTACAATTGGCGGCCGGTGATCTTCGGAATAAAATATAGTATTGCCGCCAGACCCATGCAGCCGAGCCAAATTTGCTGCAGGCTGGTCACCGCCCAGTGCGCCACGGGAATCTGTGCCGCGCCGCGTACCGGGGTTTCCACCAACAACCAATGTGCCGTGCCCACGATCCATGGGAACGCCACCAAGCCCGCAATCAGGAACCACGAACTGGGATACAACTGCTGATGGCGGCGGGAGAAATAGGTAATAATCGCGCTAAAGGCGATGAAGGCTTGGCCGATCAATAGCAAACGGCTGGCGTAGGCCGGCAGTTCGTACCCAGCCACACCCGGTTGATCGCCCATAGTGATACCCACCATGGCGGCGGTAGCCCCGGCGTTCCAGAGAAACGCGCCGGCCAGTACAAACCCGGGGCGGGCCAACGGCATACCGCGTAAGCGGCTCAACATCCAGAGCGTCAACCCCAAACCGGCATTTCCCGCAAAACCGTAAAGGAACGCCACCCACGAATTAGCCTGCAATCGCCCATAGGTGAGGTGCGAAAAATCAGCTAGGAACCCAGGCACGTGCATCTTGAGCGAGCCTAACAAGCCCACTCCCGTTGCCTGCACTGCCCAGAGTGCCGCGCTGAAAAACAGAAACAACACAGGCCCGCGGCAGGAGGCGTTAATTTCCTCCGGGTTGGCCTCTGGCGCGGGTGGCGCGTTATGTGTTCCCTCTTCGCTCATCAAAAATTATTTCTTCTGCTCAGCCGTGCTCAGGCTTTTTACGTAAGCTAGGAGTCCCATTAGCTCTTCGTCGTTTATTGGTACTGTTGGCGGCATTGGCGCCAAAGCACCCTTAACGACTCTGTCCGCTGGTTTTCTCACCGACTCGATAAAGTAAGATTCGTCCATCAAAACTTTTTCTATTGGTCCTCCAAGGCCCTTGTGAACCTCGCGCTCCTTTCCCCAGAAATCACCAATGAATTTCGGGGCGCCAAGCGCCAATCCCGCTGGGGCGGGAATCGCTGGATCAACTTGATGACAAGTGAAACAAATCTTTGTTTGCCACAAAATTTTTCCTTCACTGATCAGTTTGGGGTCACTCAAGTCTGTATCATTTGTCGCTACTGCCAACCCTGCTGCTGATTCACTACGCGCTACCAAATTGTTGTGAAAACCCCCAGGCTCAGCATTCATTTTTGCTACCGTTGCACTCATGGCATTTACAATCGGCAAGCGGTAGAATTTACGTTCGGCATCCACTGTAGCAAAGTTGTTTAGAGCTTCGGCATCGGCCGCAGCCAGCTCGGCACGCTTAGCAGCGCGGGCTTCATCGCGTTCAGTAGTGAGGGAGACCGGCTGGGATTCTTTACCGTATTTACCCACCACCGACACTGCCAGCACTAGCGTCAGCCCGAGTGCAAACAACTCATGAGCAGCCCAGCTGGACTGCAACGAATTTTCTTTATTGCTCTCGTCGCTCATTAGTGATGTTCAATAGCTTCGCCCATACGAGGGTCTTGCAGCGGGCAGATGGGGTTACTGAAAAGATCCCGCATAAATACCACGATCAGCGCGCCGCCAATTAAAAGCAGTGTTCCCAGATCAGCAAGAGCTGGAGCAGGACCATCGGGATGAATTTCAGGCATCATATTGAAGTACATATCCATGTAATGCATCAATAATACCCATATGAAAATCGGCACCATAATCCTGTTAGTCAATTTCACATCGATGCGTAGCAGCGTCAAAAACGGAATCAAAAAATGACCGATGATCAAGCCCCAGCTAACATATGCCCATGTACCTTTCTCACGAAGCACATACCAAAAGGTTTCTTCTGGAACAGCCGCATTCCAAATTAAAAAGTACTGAGAAAAGTGTATGTAAGCGTAAAAAACGGTAAACGCTAACAGCATCGAACCAAGATAATAAAATTGAAGTGTATGAACCTGAGGTAACAGGCCCTTGGCTTTTAACACGCGAGCTGTGATCCAAGCAGTAGATATGGTTAGCCAAACACTCCCAGCAAAGTAGTACACACCGTACATGGTGCTGAAAAATTGATGCTGAATTCCCTTCATCCAAAGAATTGCCCCCAAGGTTAAAGTGAAAGCATAAGGAACAACGCCAGATGCAGCGTGTATGCGCATCATTCGGGTACATAGGACTTGCTGATTTTCTCTCTCAAAAGGTAACTTCTGAAATTTTTGATAAAAACCTGTGATCAAATGTTCCGGAAACATCAACTTACCTTCGAACTCAGGAGTGCCAGCCTTATCTTGCTGCAGACTCCAGTAACGTAGCCGGTGGGTGAGCCAACCCCAAAATAAGAATACGATTACAGATCCAGCATACCACGTAGGCTTATTAAAGAGCGCTTTTTTTACGTAAAGGGCATGATCATCATGCGGATCAACAACTTGCATCCAGGGGTAGATATATTCGGGTGCCATGAATCCGATCGGGACAAATGCCAAGCCCATCCACGGAAATAAGAGACAAGAAAAATGTTCCAAATAGCGGCGTATTGGAGATGACCAGCCAGCATCAAAAAGATGGTGAACCAGAACCATAAATAATGAACCTAATCCAAGGCTCAGAAAAAACATGAATGCAGTGAGGTAGGAAAAAGCAAACTGCTGTTTGTCCTGTACTAAACCATAAACACATAGCACAAAGCCGAATAACACCGCCACCTGCGGGATACTGCGCCAGTTGGTAGATTCCTCGGAATCCTGCGCCGGAGTGGTTACTGCGTCGTTCATTATTCCTGGCCCTCCTCTGAGGTGACCGAAGCTTCTGCTTCCTCCGTTTCTTTCACGTGGAACCGAACCGGCACTTCGTCTTCAGTACCCAACCGGCTCAACTGCAGTGCGCGGGCGTAAGCCACAATCGCCCAGCGATCCTCGATGCTCAGCGTATTTGCATAGCCCCACATTACGCCTTTGCCCAGGGTTATAGTGCGATAAATATCTCCATCGCTTTGCTTCACCACATCCGGATCATGCAGACTCTTAACTGCGGATATTCCAAAATATTTCACCACGCCATTCCCGTCGCCTTGCCCCCCGTGACAGGGTACGCAAGAAATGGTGTATTTCTCGCGACCGCGCTCCATCAACTCCATATTTACCTCCAGCGGAATGGTTGCCACCGCATTGGTGGTACCCGTCTGCAGACCGCTGACTGCCGGATGCTTTGTTTCAAACGGGTAAACATCCGTTCCATCAGCCAGAGCAATAGGATTACTACGACGCACGGTGCCATTCACCAATGGCTGAGAGCTCATACCATTAGCAAAAAAACTGTTTGGTTCCATCGGACGCAACTTAGGCTGCCGATCCATATCAGCAAACACTTCCAAAGGCGGCTTCAAGGAAATGTCACCGCGAAAACCGGCCAGGCTGACTACCAGAAAAACCATCATTGCGATGCCGATCAATACATACCTCATTGGGCATCCTCCACCATCTCGATGTGAACCGCATGCGTGTTCTCTAGTAGGGCACGCGTTGCTTGTTCCTCATAACGATCATCTTCACACTCAATCACCACGTAAAATTTATCATCTGTAACATCGGCAAACCGTTCATTGGCCAGCAATGGGTGGTGATGGCGTGGCAGGCGATTAAGGACAAACATTCCTATTAGTGAACCAAAAGCTCCCAAAAGGATTGTTAGTTCGTAAGAAACGGGGAACGCAAAAAACCCGCTGAACAAAGGTTTGCCGCCGACCACTAAATCGTAATCAAACTTGTTCATGAACCATTGCATGGTCATACCAATTGTAAAACCGGTTAAACCACCAAAAAACGTGAAGTAACCCACCTTGGCATTGTCCAACCCCATAGCATCGTCCATCCCATGAATGGGAAAAGGAGAATGCACATCCCACTTTTGATATCCAGCCGCATGCACTTTTTTTGCCGCAGCCATGATTTCGGCAGGTGTTTCGTACTCAGCCATAATGGCAAACTTACTCATCAGTTACCCCCCCTTTAACCTTATCCGCCCCACCCTCAACAGTATGTGGATCCGCCTGCGGAGTAACTGCCTTCACTTCAAATATAGTAATGGTGGGCAAGTACCTTATAAAAAGTAAAAACATCACCAAGAAGAGCCCAAACGTTCCAACAAAGGTAAGAATATCCACCTGCGTTGGGCTATAGTAGCCCCAACTGGATGGCAAATAATCGCGGTGTAATGAGGTTACCACGATCACAAAACGCTCAAACCACATACCGATATTAACAAAAATTGAGACCACAAAAATAAACCACGGGGTTCGTCTACACCACTTGAACCAGAAGAGCTGCGGACTGATCACGTTACAGCTGATCATAATCCAGTAACTCCACCAATAAGGACCAAACGCCCGGTTTTTAAAGGCATACAATTCATATGGATTTCCACCGTACCAAGCTATAAAGAACTCCATCCCGTAAGCGTACCCAACAATTGTCCCGGTAGCCATAATCACCTTACACATTAGCTCCAAATGACGAATTGTAATAATCTCCTCCAAATTAAAAATCGTCCGCATGGGTATCATCAAAGTAAGAACCATACCAAAGCCTGAGAACACCGCACCGGCCACAAAGTAAGGAGGGAAGATAGTCGTATGCCAACCCGGCAACTGCGACACCGCAAAGTCAAACGACACAATTGAGTGCACCGAAAGCACTAGTGGCGTACTTAAACCGGCTAGCAACAGGTATGCCTTCTCGTAGTTGCGCCAGTGCCGGTTGCTGCCAATCCAGCCCATCGAAAACAAGCCGTACAGAAACTGTTTCAGCTTGTTGATCATCTTGTCCAAGCCGGTCTTGCACTGGCCCGCATTCTTGCGCAATCGATCGCGAATGGTAGCCAGATCCGGAATAAGGCCCATGTACCAGAACAACAGTGAGACTGTGAAATACGTAGACACCGCAAATACATCCCATAGCAAAGGCGAGCGGAACTGCGGCCAAATTGCATTAGCGTTTGGCAGCGGGAACAGCCACCACGCCAGCCAAATTCGGCCCACGTGAATACCCGGGAAGATACCCGCACAGACCACCGCGAAAATTGTCATCGCCTCAGCGGTGCGGTTAACCGAAGTCCGCCACTTCTGGCGGAGCAAAAAAAGAATCGCCGAGATAAGTGTCCCCGCATGACCAATACCGATCCAAAAAACAAAGTTGACGATCGCCCAACCCCAAGCAACTGGATGGTTGAGGCCCCAAACACCAACACCTGTTGTGACCAAATAACCAATATATCCAAAACTCATCATGGCCAAAAGAGCACTCACAACAAATGCAATATTCCACCACTTGGGCATATCACCTTCAATGATCCCAACCACTTGATTAGTGATCCAGCCCAACGAACGATTGTTAAGCACCAAGGGCTCGCGCACTAGCTCCTTTGGCGTAGTCGTCTGGACTACAGGCTGACCGGCTTCTAGGCTCATTACCTAATGATCACCCTCCTTTTCATGATGATGATGATCGTGTTCATCTCCATGCCCTTCGGATGCTTTATATTCTTTCGTACTAAAAGGTTTCTCGTAAGCATCAGGCATATCTGGATTAGGATTACGAACTTTGGCTAAATAAGTTGTGCGAGCACCATTATCTAGAAAGTCTAGGGTTTCATAAGTGCGAGTATTAGCCTTTTCCGCCACCACTGCTGAATCCTTATCGAGTAGGTTCCCAAAAGTAATCGCATCAGCTGAACACGCTGACTGACAAGCCGTCTTGATGTCTGCGTCCTTCAGCATTACATCACCGCTTGCACCTGCCTTCACTTTTTTTGCTATTTTGGCATTTTGTATTCGAGCACTGCAGTAATCACATTTCTCCAT
>DPAW01000128.1 GCA_003517285.1 Verrucomicrobiales bacterium | reverse complement strand
CCGTTCAGGATGGCGAAGTGCACCTGATCGCGCACCTGTTTGTTGAGTGTGTCGAAAACCGGCAGGGTGGGGCCGGCACTGTTGCCACCTCCGCCGTGGTTGTTGCCGCAGGCGAATTCGAATTTAAAATTAAATAGCCCATTAGGGTTACCCTTGGCGTTCTTATAATCCGCCGCGCGCGGCAAGGTGCGAAACGAGCCGCTCAACTGATGATCCGCCACGCGGTAGTGGTAGCGCGTGTTGGCCTGCAGTTTGTCCAGCTTGAGAATGCCCGTGTTGTCGTTTGCCGTGGAAGTGGTCTCGAGAACGGCTTCGCGATCAAAGGCGTTCTTGTCCGTGCCGAATAACACCTTCACCGGCCCAGGCCGTTCGGTGCGGAACCACAGACTCATGGAATCGGCTGCCGGACGACCGAGCATGGGTCCATGCGTCACGCGAATGGTGGTGGGCAAGCCATCACGCAGGCCATTGGCCGGTTGCGCTGGAGTTTCACACGCCAAGCCAAGGCTCAGCATCACGAGCAAAGAAATCTTCGTCTTCATCAGTCGGGAATGAGCGGGCACCCTACGGGCAGACTGATGCGGAGGCAAGACGCGACCGTGTTAAAGGGGTTAAGGCTGGGCGAATTTCAGCGTCGGACCAACAGGCAGGCGGTGGCGGCTGTGGTCGGGGGAGAGATCGGAAAAGGAGGGGATAGGTTGTGGCTGGGAGAGGTGGCCATTTCGGATCAGGAGGCTGCGGACGATGTTAACGTACGGATGGACGAGTGGCGAAAGGCCATCAAAGGCGTCAGGAGATTTAAAATGATCGCCATCGCCGGCGGCGGTGGTGGTGAGCAGAGCGTAGCGTTGGTTGGGTTGGAGGGCGATTGGCTTGGAAAGGGCGACATAGCGGAAGGCACCTTCGAGTTCTGCCTTGGTTCCCTCGGGCACAGTGACACGGGCGATCTCGGTGGGCGGCGTGGTGTCCACCGCTATGAGACGAACGATGTGTGCTGTTTTGAGACCGCGACGTCTACCTTTGGGATCCGGTAGGCTAGGTTGATCGTGTTGGGTTTCGTCGGGGATAGCGCGGGCGGATCGGATGGGTTGATCTCGATCATGGTCATCCCACAGGCCGAGATGGGTGACACGCTTGGCCTTGGTGGTCAGTGTGAATTCAAAACCAATCTCGCCGGTGACATCGTTGCGTAGATTGTGCCAGCCTTCAGTTTGGATGAGGGCGAGACCTGGCTTTAAATTCAAATCGCGCGCGTGGCCGCGGTTGTGGATTTCCAAGAGCTCCGCTGCGAGTTGCTTAGCCAAGCTGGGATTGGTCTCAACTTCGTCGTCTTCGTAAAGGTTTTGCTCAAGATCAAAAAACGCGCGCGGAACGGCGGCACCCAAATAGCTGTCGCGAATGGACGGCAGTGCGAGACCACCTTCCACCAGCAGTTTGTGTGAGCCTTTGCGAATGACTAGCGTATCATTGGAGAATGGTGGGCCGAGGTGGCAGAAAAACACGCGCGGGCGCAAATCCGGCTTAGGGGTTTTAGCGGTCCAGTGCGCGAGACAATCGTGGCTATCCTGCGCCTCGTGGGAGGCGAGTTGATGGCCGACCACGCGGGCGAGTGTGGCGTAGAGGTCGGTGTGGGAGACGATGGATTCGTTGAGCGAGCCCCCCTCGATTTTGTCTTTCCAATACACCAGAAACGGCACGCGAATACCGCCTTCCCAGAGCTTAGCTTTCTTGCCTCGCAGCCCGCCGCTCTCGCGGTTGCGGCCGAGGTTGTCGCCGACGTTGGGGCCGTTGTCGCTGGTGAAAATGATGAGCGTGTTTTCGATCAACCGATGACCCGGCCAGCGCGGATCCTCGGTGTCGCGCAACGTTGCGAGTAGTTTGCCGAAGGCGATGTCGTTTTCCAGAATCATGTCACCCCGATCGCCGGCGGGTGTGCCGTCGTTCAATCTGCTGACGCCCTTTACTGCCTCGCCATCGATGGTTTTGGGCACGGCATAATCGCCGTCTTTCTCATTGCGCTGGTAGTGGTTGGCGTTGGGAACGTAGTAGAGGAAAAACGGTTCCTTGGCACGGGCTTGGCGTTGGAGGAAGGCCTGGGCTTCGCGCAGGTACACGGGGCCGATCTGGGCAAGATCCCAATCCGGCGCGGCGAAGATGCGGCGCTCGCGGTGCCGGAACCCAATCCGGCGCATTCGTTCACGGTCGGTAAAGGTCCAGCGATCGTTGCGAATGTAAATGCGCGGCTCGGTGTCGAGCGAATCCTCGGTGTTGCCGGGCACTCCAAAGAATTCATCGAAGCCATGATGCGTCGGGCCATCGAGCACGGGTCGCGTGAAGTCGACATCCTCGTAGTAGTAATCGGTGGCTGGTTTGCCCGCGCCGTTATCGAAAGCCATACCCACATGATATTTACCGATAGCCGCCGTGCGATAGCCGCGTGCCTGCAGCATCTCCGGCAACGTTCTGAGCGCGCGCTGGATCATGGGCGTGTTCGGTCCGTGCGGTAGCCAGCCCTGTTGCTTGAGGTAAGCCCGGTGCGCAAACCGGCCTGTCAGCAGTGCGTACCGTGTGGAGGAACACATGGAGGCCGGCGCGTAGGCGTTGTTAAACACCATCGCCTGCTGGGCGAACGCCTTGAGTTGCGGCGTGCGTTGCGTGTGCGCAATCGGCTCCGCCTTCGGTCCCATTCGAACGCCAAGATACGCGCTCGTGTCGCCGATCCCCATGTCATCAGCCATCATCAAGACGATGTTCGGCCGTGCCGGCCGATCGGGTTGGGCTGAGGTCAGGCCGGCGAAAAATGCCAATGCAAAGAACAGTGAAATTCTACGTGTTAAAGAGTGCACAGTGGTTTATTTAAAATGGTTTCCGAATCTAGGTGTTGCTGCGGGAAAGCAGTGGTGTCTATTTCGGTGGCATGTTTCGGGTGGTGAGTGTCTGGGGTGATTAATGATCCAAATCATTCTGACCGATCGAGTTCAGCTTGGATTTTAATTGGTCCTTTAACTGATTCAAAATCACTGCGTATTTGGAATCTTTGATGAGATTGGTGTATTGCTTGGGATCCTTTTCCATATCGTAGAGTTCACCTGTTTTGCCGTAGTCGAGGTAGGCCCATTTTTCGGTACGCAACAAACGGCCTTTGCCACTAGAGAGGGCGGCTTTACGGACTTTGAAGGTGGGATCATCAAGCATGGTTGAGATGTCCTTGCCCTGAATGTTGCCGGGGATTTTTAAGCCGCACAGTTTTGAAACGGTAGGATAGAGGTCGATTAATTCAGTCAGCGAAGTGCACACGGCAGGTTTCTTGCCGGGCACACAGATAATCAAGGGCACCTTTGCCGACTCTTCATGAATGCTCACCTTCTGCCATAGGTCATGTTCGCCCAAGTGGTAGCCATGATCGCTGGT
>DPAW01000361.1 GCA_003517285.1 Verrucomicrobiales bacterium | reverse complement strand
TTATTATGTAAGCAAGGCGGGAGTTCTTAGTTGTGTGGATCGAAGTAACGGGGCGACTTTGTGGGATCGAAGAATACCTGATTCAACTTGGGCTTCATCGGTGGTTGCCAATGAAAAATTGTACTTCTTCTGCAAGGACGGTAACACGCTCGTCCTGAAAGCTGACGGGAGTCAAACGGTGGTGGCCGAAAACAATTTAACGGTAGAGGGCACCCTATACGGTGTGGCATTGGTAGATCATTGTATTGTTGCTCGCTCAGGTCGGGAACTGATTTGTATACATCAAAAAACAAAGCATAAAAATTAGGGATTAAAGATGTCAAAGAATGTTAGTGGTAAAACCGCATGCAAAAAAAAGAAACGGAGTAACACAGAATGATAGCCGAATCGGCCGATGCAAATTATCTAAAACTAGGTATAAGGCCCGAGAATCTTCGAATCAAGGCTGGCTGTGAGGTTCGGGTTGAATTGTCAGTGACAGAGGAAGAAATCGTAGAGTTTTTATCCGAGGTCGGTGAAGTTTGGATTCGTTCATTTTCAAATGGCGCGGGAATAAACCGGTTGGTTGTCTTTCCAGATGAAGGAAGCGATTGGAGGCACACTGGTGTGATTACTGAAACTGCGGGTTTGTTATTCGAACCAAGTCAATGGCGTAATGTGTGGGCCGTTCAACGTAATGACACATCCGGCTCAAAATCATTCTTTTTGGATGTGGCAGGGCGAGAGGGTTTGGTCCAACAATTTGAGCTAACACCTCGATCAAAGTTTGAAGCATTTCAGAATCTTGTTACACAATATCAAACGGATGGGAACCTAAGGGCGAGCGGAGAGAGCACATCTGGGGGCGGATTTCTTGAATTCATCGAGGAACGCTGGCGCAAAACACTCTCCCCTGGAAACGGCGCGCGGCGTGTCGACCGCACTGCGGTCCCCGATTTTATATTACAGCTTGTGCGAGCCAATGCGGCATTCCGAATTACGATTCTTAACTCGGCAGTCAAGCAAACGGCGAATGTCCGGATTAGTAAATGCCGCGTACTGGGTTCAGAGATCATGTTGGAGGACGCAGATTTTTTATTTGAATGGGATAATGCCTGCGTTGACGAGGCTTGGATGGTCCAGTGTGGTTGCAATTGTGGGGATGAAATATTGGAACTCTATGATCCGCATAAACGATTAGTTGCTTCGATGGCCCTCCAAGGTCTGCCCCCCTCCATCTCACATTTATTACCTGCGTTAAATTAGACATGCATCACTACGAACCGAATTCTAGAGACACTATCTTCAGTTGCCCTGGAGAATATGGCCAAGAGGTATATTTATGTGGTGAATTTATCCCAGACTCCGAACGACTGCCTATGGAATGGCAGAACGGAAAATGGCAGGTCCGTGTGGCCTTGCCGGCAGGCATGTATGCATACCAGTTTGAAATTGATGGGCAACGGACGCGGGACAAAACAGTGCAGGGTACAGTTAACCCGGTCCATTCTCGATCTCGTCGTGGGGGTTGGAGCTTGGCTGTGGTACCTAATTGGTTGCGCCCAGCTGTAGTGTAGCGAATTCATTTTACTTGGCTAAGCTACCCTGGTTGCTTCAAATCGCGGCGTGATTCTGCTGCATTTGCAAACCTCTTTTCACCTGCACGGCACCGATGCCGCTTGGCTGGTGGTCGGGGCGGCGGCAGTGGCGTTGAGCTTCTGGCTTGCGCGGCGGGCGCGTTAGGCATCGGTTCTTCCAATTTTCGCCGAAGTTTGGCATAAACCCGGTTACGATTTTGCCGATTAATAAATATTTGAAACTCTTTGGCGTATTTTGCGTCTTTTAGTACCACACAACATGAACCCGCTTGAACATCAACCGCAGCCGCAGGATTTCTTCCAGACAAGGCGTCAATTTCTGAACCGCCTAGGCATGGGCATGGGTACCGTGGGACTGGCCACGGTGTTGCCGAATCTGGCCGCCGCGCCGCCCCCGAGTGCCGCCCTGCAGGCCGCCGCCATGGCCAACCCGATGCGGGCCCGCAAACCGCAGTTTGCCGCCAAAGCCAAGCGGGTGATTCATATCTTCTCGCAGGGCGCGCCGTCCCATCTGGACACGTGGGATCACAAACCCGCGTTGGCCAAGCACGCGGATCAAAATGTGAAAGCGATTGGCGGAGTGCCGTTGCCCGCGCAATTCGGATTCAAGAAAATGGGCCAGAGCGGCACGCCAGTGAGCGAGGTGTTCGATCAGATCGGCCAGCACGTGGATGACATCGCCGTGATCAACTCCATGCACACCAACATTCCGTCTCATGAATTTGCTACGGTCATGATGAACACCGGCGCCGGCCGCATGGTGAAACCCTCAATGGGGTCGTGGATGTTGTACGGCCTCGGCACGGAAAACCAAAACCTGCCCGGCTATATCGTGCTGGGCAGCGGTCTTGGTGGCGCCAAGAACTGGCGTAGTGCCTTCCTGCCGGGGGCCTTCCAGGGAGCCCTTATCCCGCGCGCGGAAGCCAACGTGGAGCGGACTATCGCCAACATTAAGAATTACAGCTACAACCTCAAGGAACAGCGCGAGCAACTGGACCTGCTCAAGACGCTGAACCAGCAACATCAGGCGAAGCTGCAGGAGGAAGCCGATCTTGAGGCGCGCATCCAGTCCTTTGAACTGGCCTTCAAAATGCAGACCGCGGCCACTGATGCCTTTGATTTTACCAAGGAAAACAAGGTCACCCGTAATGCCTACGGCGATAGCGAAACCGGCCGTCGCATGCTCACCGCCCGTCGGCTCGTGGAGCGCGGGGTCCGGTTTGTGCAGGTTTGGCACAACGGCTGGGACCATCATACTGCCCTCAAGGAAAACCTGACCACCCGCGCCAACGAAGCTAACCAGCCCATCGCCGCGCTGCTCGCTGACCTCAAGGAACGCGGTATGCTCGAGGATACACTGGTGATTTGGGGTGGCGAATTCGGCCGTACCCCGCGTCATGACCGCGGCGGCCGCGGCGAACCGGGTCGCGATCACCATCATCACGGATTCTCCATGTGGATGGCCGGCGGCGGCGTGAAGGGTGGCATCGTCCACGGGGCCACCGATGAATTTGGCTACAAGGCCGTTCAGGACAAGGTGCACGTGCATGACCTGCACGCCACGATTCTGAAACTGATGGGCTTCGATCACGAGAAGCTCACCTACCGTTATCAGGGCCGCGACTTCCGTCTCACCGATGTGTACGGGGATGTGGTCGAGAAACTGATCGCTTAACCTACCTTCATTTCTTATGCGCAACACGCTCGTCATCGGTGTTCTGCTTGCCGGCGGTCTGTCCTCATTGGCGGAGGCGCCGCTAACGCCCAAGCAGCTGGAGTTTTTTGAGAAAAACATCCGGCCCGTGCTGGCCACGCAATGTTACTCATGCCACAGCGCCGCCGAGGGTAAGGACAAAGGTGGGCTCACTCTCGATACCCGCGATGCCCTCCGGAAGGGCGGCGACAGCGGCGAAGTCATCATCCCGGGCGATCCTAAAAATAGTCTGCTAATCAAAGCGATGAAATGGGATCCCAACGAGGGTCTCGAGATGCCGCCTAAGACTAAGCTGGACGAGGCCACGCTGGCCGATTTCGAGGCTTGGGTAGCCATGGGTGCGCCCGATCCCCGCGAAGGTAAGGCGGCCTCGATCAAGAAAGTGTTTTGGACCCAGGAACAAGTCGACAATCACTGGGCCTATCAACCCATCGCCAAGCCCGTGCCGCCCACCGTGAAGGGCGACTGGGCTCGCACTCCGGTCGATCGCTTTATCCAAGCCAAGCACGAGGCCGCCGGCCTGCAACC
>DPAW01000279.1:4249-4567 GCA_003517285.1 Verrucomicrobiales bacterium | reverse complement strand
TTGGCCTGCAAATCGGCGGCGCGTTGTTTGGGGAGCTTGAGGTTTTGTTCAGCCTCGTTGAGCTGTTCCTGAGCCACGAAGATTTTGGCCTGGAGCTCGGCTTCCAGTTGGGCGGGTTTTTCGGCCAAATCCCGGCGGGCCTTGGTAAGGGCGGCTCGTTGGGCTTCGGCTGCGGCGCGCGCTTCGGCGACTTGCGGTTCCTTTTTGGCTAGCGGCGAGGCGCCGGCGAGCTTGTTCAAGCGTTGAAGGTTTGCGATGGCCGCGCTTTGTTCGGCGAGCGAGAGTTGCAGGGCGGCATCGGCTTGCTTGAGGTTCGCC
>DPAW01000279.1:0-4004 GCA_003517285.1 Verrucomicrobiales bacterium | reverse complement strand
ATTGAAGGTTTGCGATGGCTGCGCTTTGTTCGGCGAGCGAGAGTTGCAGGGCGGCATCGGCCTGCTTGAGGTTTGCTTCGGCCACGGTCACGGCGTTGGAGTAGCTGGATCGATCCAACTGTTGCAGTTTCAGCGCGGCCTTGGCTTGCTCGAGATTGGCGCCGGCCACCTTGAAGGCGTTTTGGAAGGAGGCCGCCTCAATCTTGTCCCGTTCCAGAGCGACAAGGGCCGACTCGAGATTGGCGCCGGCCACGGAGACGGCATTGGTTAGACTGGCGCGGTCGATTTTCTCCAGCGCCAGCTTGGCCTTGAGTTGATCAATCTGCGCTTCGGCCTTGGCAACGGTGCTGAGGTAATCGCTGTTGTCGAGTGTGAGAAGTTTTTGTCCGGGGCTAAAAAATCCGCCTTCCTGAAAGCTGGGCTCGATGGAGATTACCCGGCCGGCGACTTCCGGGCTGATGCTGGTAACGGCCCGTGCCTGCACACGGCCCTGACTGGGCAAATGAATAACGAAATCCTGCGGTTGCACTTGCAGGGTGTTGACCACCGTGACTTTGGGCGGAGCCTCGCGGCGTTCGGCTTCGGGTTCGGTGTTGAGGAAATAGCGGGCCAGCAAACCGCTGCCGAGAAGGATGACAACGCTCAACGCAATGCCGGTGGCGATGCGGGCGGCAGAGGATTTGGGTTTGGATTTTTGATTGCTCATTCGGAGGGGGGCGCGGCGAATTCCCCGCCCAAAGCGAGGTAGAGGTCGATGCGGTTTTGCAGCCGTTGGTTTTGCAATTGCAGCAGGGAACGCTTGGCGTCGAACACGCGCCGTTGGGATTCCAGCACGGTGACGATCCCGGCCAAGCCGGCAAGGTAATCTTCCTGCGCGAGTTTTTCCGCTTCAATAGCTTCCTGCACGGCGGCGCGCAAGGCGGTTTCCTGTTGGGTCAAAAAGGTCTCGGCGTTCAGGGTAGTTTCCACTTCGGCAAAGGCTTGCAGGGTGGTTTGCACGTAGGTGTAGCGGGCCTGTTCGCGTAGTGCGCGAGTGCGGTCGATGTTCGATCGAATGCGGTCGCCATCAAAGATGGGGCGGGACAGGTTGGCGGCCAGATTCCAAATGTTGTTGTTTACATCGAGCACATCCTTCAATTCGCTGGTGGAAGTGCCGGCGGTGGCGGACAGGGAAATCTTGGGCAACCGATCCTTGCGGGCGCTATCCACTCGCCGGTGGGCTGCGAGGTAGGCGCGCTGGGTAGCGAGTACATCAGGCCGGCGCTCGATCAACTGCGCGGGCAGGCCGGCGGGCACGGTATTGGTAAGCGTGGGCAGGCCGGCGCTCAAGGCGATTTCGCTTTTGGGATAACGGCCCAGCAAAATCTCAAGTGACCGGCGGGAGGCATCGCGTTCGCGCTGGCGCTGGATCAGGGTGCTCTCGGCATTCCGTGCGCTGGTGCGCATGAGGCGTACATCCAACGCCTTGGTAAGGCCGCGTTGTAGGCCTTCCTCCAGCACGGCGAGGTTGTTGGTGTAGCTTTGGTGGGTTTGAATGGCGAGCTGGGTTTGCAGCTCGGTTTCGGCTAAGTCAAACCAGCCTTTAGCGGTATTGGCCGCGAGGCTTAGGCGGGCGGCCTGAAGGTTGGCGGCGGCCTGTTCGGCATCCATTCGGGAGGCAAATTGCGAATCTCGTAGGCGCCCCCAGATATCCAGTTCCCAAGCTAGGTCCATGGAGGGTGTGTATCGTTCGGTGCGCGAGGAGGTGATGGAAAACCCACTGGTATTATTGCGCTTCACGCGCGAGGTGGCGGCCTTGAGGGTGAGTGACGGCGTGAGGTCGGCGCCGGCAATTCGTAGGGCAGCTTGGGCGGCATCCAACTTGGCGGCGGTGACTCGCAGGTCAGGATTGTTGGCCAACGCCTCCTGAACGAGGGCTTCGAGTGTGCGGTCATTAAAATCGGTCAACCAACCAGCCCCGGCCGGGGTTTTGGTTTGGTCGTCGGAAAACTGCTGCGGCCAGGACAACCCGGCAAAGGCGTCGGGCGCAGAGGAAGACGGGCCGGTACAGCCGGTGAGTCCCGCCATGGCGGCAAGCAGCAGTGAACCGATGAATTGATTTGTAGAATTCATTTCCCCTTTGGCTCCCATGGCCGGTCGTCCCTGAACAGCCGCCGGAAATTTAGGCGATTTTGTATGGAAAGTTGAGCCAAAAGACGCGGGGTTTGCTACTTTGTTACAAACCGACGTGAAAAAAGGATCGACTGAGATTGAATGGATTTCGGGGTGGAACGTCCCAATTTAGCGGCTTTTCGGCGAGGAAAGTTTGCGGTACTCTATTTTCAATGAACGGGATGAAGTTCAATTGCTCCGGATTGGGCCGGCGGGATTTCCTTCAGGTGGGGCTCGGCGGTTTGGCGGGGCTGGGTTTCAGTGATCTGCTGCGCGCGCAGGCGCAGGGCGGTCCCGCCAAGAAAAAGTTGAACTGCATTCTCGTGTGGCTTGATGGCGGGCCGTCGCATTACGAGAGTTTCGATCCCAAACCGGATTCACCTAAGGAGATTCGCGGTGAGTTTGGCGCGATGAAGACCAGTGTGCCGGGCGTGCAGTTTTGCGACAAGGTGCCGAACCTTGCCAAGGTGATGGATAAGATGACCATCGTGCGGTCCATTTGCCACAAGGACCCCAATCACGGTGGGGGCAATCATTACCTGATGACCGGCCGGCCAACACCGGTGCCGGTGAACTGCGGCGCGTTTGTGACCTTTCATCCGTCATTCGGCTCGATGGTGAGTTTTGAGCGCGGTGTGCAACAGGGTTTGCCTCCTTATATGAGCTTAGGGCGCATGAGTCGTTCGGGCGGCCCGAATTTTCTGGGCGCGCAACATGCGCCCTTTGTGATCAAGGCTGATCCGCAGAGCAGCAGCTTCAAAGTGCGCGATGTGGTGTTGCCCAAGGGCATTAGTGAAGGGCGCTCCGAAGACCGGCGTGGTTTGCGCGCAGGCCTCGATAATCTCCTGCGCATAACTGAAAAGGCGGCTAAGGACCCGGCAGTAGATTTTGATCAGTTCAACGCGCAGGGTGTTGACCTCGTGACTAGCAAAGAAGCTCAGGCGGCGTTCGATATAGCTAAGGAAGATGAGAAGGTGCGGGAGGCGTACGGTCGCAACAGCCTAGGCCAGCGACTGCTGTTGGCGCGGCGGTTGGTGGAGGTGGGCGTGTCGTTTGTTACCGTGTACTACGGCGGCTGGGATCACCATAGGGATATATTTAAGACCCTCAAAGGCGACTTTAATTCGCGGTGGGACATGGGGCTTGCAGCTTTAATTAATGACCTCGATCAACGCGGTATGATGGAGGACACGATGGTGGTCTGCCTCGGTGAATTCGGCCGCACGCCCAAGGTCAACACACGCGGCGGGCGCGATCACTGGCCTGGCGCGATGAGCGTTCTCTTTGCCGGCGGTGGCTGTCCGCGCGGGCAGGTGGTGGGCGCCACCGATGACAAAGGGTATTACGCTGCTGAAAATGTTTATAGTCCCGAGGATTTTGCCTCGAGCCTCTACCTCAAGCTTGGCATTGATCCCGAACAGATCCTTCACACCGAGACCGGCCGCCCTTTGCAGCTGGTGGATGGCGGTACGCGGATCAAGGAACTCTTCGCCTGATGCGCGCGCTATTCGTGGGCCTGCTCTTGCCGCTGTTCGTCGCCGCGGCCCCGCCGCAGGTGGACTGGCATTTTCCAATGGGCGCCCAGCGCGGTACCGATCTCAACGCCTCCATCGGCGGCAAACATAACTGGCCGCTACAGGTTTGGTGCGAACACGACGGGGTTCAATTCACCGCCACGGAGAAAAAAGGCACCTTCGCTGTGACCGTGGGCAAGGACGTGACGCCTGGCCCGTATCTCATTCGGTTCCATGACGCCAACGGCACCGCGCCGCCGCGCGTTTTTTTTGTGGGCAAAGGGCCGGATATTACCGAGGCCGAGCCGAACAACGAAATGCTTGAGCCGCAGTCGATCG
>DPAW01000111.1 GCA_003517285.1 Verrucomicrobiales bacterium | reverse complement strand
GGCGGCTCGGGAAAGGCGCGCCCGCGGGAATCGGCACTGCGTTGCGCGTAGGGCGCGAGGGTTTGATGTTCGTTGGCCTCCAGCTGTTCGCGGGACTGGGGCATGGCTTAGTTGGCGAGGAATTCCTCGGCTGAAGTATTACGTAGCTCCAGTAGATGGTTGATGACATCCTCAATCAGGTTGTTGGGGCAGGATGCCCCCGCGGTGATGCCAACGCGAATGGGACCTTCCGGAAGCCAATGGGGTGTTTCCTCCAACTGCTGCGTGTGTTGATTCCAATGACGAATGGATTGCGAGCCGTTGATCTCCTTCACGTTTTTGATGAAGTAGGTGGGTAACACGCGTTCACCCATTTCGGCCAGATGCGAGGTATTGGAGGAATTGTATCCGCCAATCACCAGCAACAGATCCATTGGTTCCTGGAGCATCACTTCCAATGCATCCTGACGATCTTGAGTGGCCCCGCAGATTGTATCGAAAAAACGAAAGTGTGTATCGATATTCTCGGTGCCGTATCGTTTCTGGATGGCGGCCTTGATGCGGCGCTGCACTTCCTCGGTTTCGCCGCGCATCATGGTGGTTTGATTGGCCACGCCGACGGCACTCAAATGGGTGTCTGGGTCAAATCCTTCCGAATAGCAGCCATCGAACCGTTTCAGCAAAGCCTCTTTGTCGCCACCATTGACAATGTAATCACAAACTAGATCGGCTTCCTCAAACGTGTTGACCACCAGATAATGACCGTTCTTGGCGATCGCCTGGCTACTGGTGGCCATCGTTTCCTCATGCGAAGCTTTGCCGTGGATGATACTGGTGACCTCCTCCTTCGCGTAGGTGCGCACGCGTTTCCAGACGCTCATCACATCGCCGCAGGTGGTGTCCACAACCTGACAGCCCTTGGCTTCGAGTTTCTCCCGAATGAATACTTCCGTGCCAAATGCCGGGATGATCACAATATCGCCTTCGCTCAGATCATCGATATCCGCCGTCTGGTGGGGGCCGGACAGGAACTGAATGCCCATCTCCCGAATCTGGTCGTTTACCTCCGGGTTATGGATGATTTCCCCCAAAATATAGAGTGGTTTGTCTGGGAATACTTTACGGGCGGCGTACGCAAGATCGATGCAGCGATCGACGCCGTAGCAAAAGCCGAATTCCTTCGCCAGCTTGATGGTAATCTGGCCAGTAGGGCAGGTTACTTCGCCTCTGGCCCGTAGGCGATCGACTAAGTCACTGCGATAATGCGTTAGCACCTGCGCCTTGACCTGCTCCATGATATCCGGTCGGCGGAGGTTAATGCGCTTGGGCTTCGGCTTGGCAACCGGTTGATCAGGGGCTTCAGAGGCCATCGGCGTCAGCTTGGCACAGGGGCTTTGTCAGGGTCGAGATGAATCCCTTAACTTATCAACCAGTTCAAAATCGCCTTCTGGGCGTGCAAGCGGTTTTCGGCCTGGGTAAAGATGGTGTCGGCGTGGGCTTCGAGGGTGGGCTCGTCGATTTCCTTGCCGCGGTAGGCGGGGAGGCAGTGCATGACGAGGGCGTCCTCATTAGCGAGGGCTACGAGGGCTTCATTGATTTGATAACCGGCAAAATCCCGCTCGCGTTGGGCGGCTTCCTCTTCCATACCCATGGAGACCCAGACGTCGGTGTACAATAAATCGGCCCCTTCGGCGGCGGCTTGGCAATCTTCGGTAACGCTGATGTTGCCGCCGGCCTTGGCGATGAGGTCCGGGCACGGCTGGTGGGCTTTGGGCGCGGCGATGCGCAGCTCGAAGTCAAGTTTGCCGGCGGCCCAGATCCAGCTGATGGGCACGTTGCACGCGCCGTCGCCGATGAAAGTAACGACCTTACCGGCGATGGGACCGTGTTGTTCTTGATACGTGAAAATATCGGTGATGATCTGGCAGGGGTGCTCGGCATCGGTCAGCGCGTTGATGGTGGGAATGCCGGAGTGCTCGGCGAAATCCTCTACATCGCTCTGCGCGAAGGTGCGAATGACTGCGCCGTGCACCATGCGACCGAGCACACGGGCGGTGTCCTGGATGGGTTCGCCACGGCCGAGCTGGAGGTCGTTCGCGTTGAGAAACATTACGCCGCCACCGAGTTCGCGGATGCCGGTCTCGAAGGACACTCGGGTTCGCGTGGAGGATTTGGTGAAAATCATCGCCCACGTCTGGCCGGCGAGCGGTTGGTGTTGGCTGTCGCCGCGCTGCGCCTTGATGACGGTGGCATTTTCCAGAATGGTCTTAATGGACGCCGTGTCTATCGCTTCGATACTTAACAGGTGCTTCATGAGCTGAGTTCCTTTATGACGCCCTCGATGATAGCTAGGCCTTCATCGGCGTCGGCTTGTGAAAGGTTTAATGGCGGCAACAGGCGAAAGACCCGCGCTCCGGCCGGAATGGTGAGCAGACCAGCGTCATGTAGTCGCTCGACGATCTGTACGGAGGCCGGCCGTTTGCTCTCGGCGAAGGCGGGAATGTCCTCGGCCAGTTCAATGCCGATCATCAGGCCAAGCCCGCGCACTTCCTTCAGCACGGTGGGATTCGCCTCGATCAGTGTTTGGATTTGCTCGGTCAAATGGCTGCCCAACGCAACGGCGTGTTGTGCGAGCCCATCGCGTTCGATGATC
>DPAW01000372.1:13734-16006 GCA_003517285.1 Verrucomicrobiales bacterium | reverse complement strand
GATCTAGTCGAATTTTTGAAGAACGTGTCCGAAGGCCAAAACATGATTCGCGTCAGCAACATGACGGTGCAACCTACGGTCGACCGGCAACAGCTTAAGGTCGATCTCGCTTTTGTCGCGAGCTATCCGAAGCCCGACGACGACAAATCTAAGAAAGGAAAGAAATAATGAAAAAGATTGCTGCCCTAATGGCACTAATGGGAGGTGAGCTGTTGGCTCAAGACCAGCCCGCGCCACCGGTGGATCCGCCGGCCCCAGCCCCTACCGTGATCCCCGCCGGTCACACCATGCAAGGGATTCCCTTACCCACGTTGCTGGAGGAATACGGTGCGCTGGTGGGCAAAACCC
Source organism: Verrucomicrobiales bacterium (assembly GCA_003517285.1). Lineage (GTDB taxonomy): Bacteria > Verrucomicrobiota > Verrucomicrobiia > Limisphaerales > UBA1100 > UBA1100. Next base: position 15,658 of record DPAW01000372.1, on the reverse strand, counting down.
TGATTCCCGCGCAAAACCTCCCTTCGGTCACCTTCGAGTTTAAGACGAACAACGATCTTACCTACGAGGAAGCCAAGGCCTTTTATGAAACCCTCCTGATGCAGCGCCAAATTGCAGTGGTTCCACAGGGTGATAAATTTGTGCAGGTCATTCCTGCAGCCGAGATTGCTAAGACACCGCCCCAATATTATCCGGTGCTCTCCGTGGCAGCCCTGCCGGACAGTGAATTACCTGTCATGGGGCCGTTTCCCTTGAAGTATATTTCCACGGACGCCGCGATTGATCTGCTGGCAACCTTAGCCAAGACGCCCAACGCTGTGACCACGGTGGAAGGATCCAACGTGTTGATCCTGCGCGATTCGGCAAACAATGTGAAGCGGATGTTGACTGTGTTGACTGAGATAGACGTGGAACCGGGGATTAAGGAGGAATATGAACTCATTAAAATTCGCTATGCTCTTTCGGCAGATATTGCGGCGGTTTTGAGCACTCTAACCAATACCCCGATTAGCGGCACAGCTGGGTCTGCCAGTAGTCGCATTAATACTACCGGCGCCAATCGCACAACGACAGGTGCAACCTCTCGAACGGGTGCAACTACAACCGGAAATGCTGGTTCCTCTCGTGGGCAACTGGCTCAGCGTTTATCCCAGATTCAAGGTGGAGCCGGTGTGACCGGTACGGGGCTTCCAATCTTGGGGGATACCAAGGCAGTGGCTTATGAACGTGGCAACGAAGTGCTGCTCATCGGTACGCGCCGACATCTCGATAAAGCCAAGGAGCTGATCGATAAGCTGGACACTATTCAGCCGCAGGTGTTAATTGAGGCCATCATCATTGATGTCGCTTTGGGTGATGACAAAACGTTTGGTGTGTCGTTGCGCGAAAACCGGACGGCAGAAAATGCCCGATCGGGGGGATTGCGAGGGGCGTTGGCTTCGGCCCTTGGGCCGGCAGGGTTTACCGATACTTCCATCTCCGGCGCCACATCTGGGTTTAATTATTGGGGATTCCTTGGGTCTAACTGGGAGGTTGCCGTGAATGCGATTGAAAACGATTCCCGGGTGACCATGCATTCGCGGCCACGCATCCAAACCTCGCATGCTGAGCTGGCTGAGCTGTTCATTGGCGATACGCGGCCGGTTGTCACCGGCACTATTACGGACATTAGTGGCGGAACTAGTTCGCAATATCAGATGCAGAAATTTGGCATTACTTTGGAAGTGCGGCCGTTCATTAACGAAGAAGGTCTCGTAGTAATGGATTTGGTTCAGCAGATTCAAGATATTGTTGGCTCACAAACCATCAACGGCAATAGTGTTCCCATTACCACCGATCGGTCGGCTAACGCCAAGGTAGCCGTGCGCGATGGGGAGATGATTGTGCTGGGAGGGTTTATCAAAACGAAGACCACCACCTACGAGGATGGCGTTCCCGTTCTGCGCGATGTGCCGTTGCTTGGAAAACTCTTTGAGAGCACGCGTGATGTGGATGAGCGCAATGAATTGATTGTACTCATGCGGCCCACGGTTTTGAAGACGCCTGAAGCCGCCGCGGTGAAGGCTATGTCTGAGCAATCCAACCTGCCGGGCATTGATCTGGCTAAGGATGAAGAGGAGCGGCTCACTGAAAAATACCGTAATCTAGTGGAGGAACTCCGCCGCAAACAGGGCACTCCGACAACTCCAGAGAATCCGGATTTGCCTTTACTGCCGAAAGACGGTCCTCTGGTGCCACAGTTGCCCTGATCATCGCCGACCATCGTACCACCAGCTGCAGGCCTTGGGGTCACCCAAGGCCCGGCCGCCGGTGAAAACCGTGGCGATCAAAAGACGTACCATCTCCCAGGGTGAATAAAGCGAAAGTTTGCGGGCTGATGTGACCAGTGGCTGGCTGGTGATGATGTGCAATCGTTGCTGTCGCC
>DPAW01000372.1:6671-13353 GCA_003517285.1 Verrucomicrobiales bacterium | reverse complement strand
GAAAACCCTTCCAGTTCGCGGAAAGCTTTTGTGCGGCAAAAAAAATAGGAACCGGCCGGCCAGCGCATAACCCGACTGATACAATTCCACAAATGAATCCAGAAAGCCGCCCACCAGGGGACCACTCCCATGGTGAGAGTGGAGCCGCCACCGAGAATATCCGTTTGCTGCATTGCTTTGCCGGTGGTCGCGAATAACTCCGGGCTCGGTTTAGAATCCGCGTCCACAAAAAGGATCCAATCTCCTCGGGCCGCCTGACCGGCTGCATTCCGGGCTCGGGCGATTTGGTTTTGGGATTCAAAAATCACCCGCGCCCCGGCGTTTCGTGCCAGCTCGGCGGTGCGGTCGCTAGAATTATTGTCGCACACTACCAGTTCCCAGTCCCAATTCATGGCCTCAAAGACTTTGGCTGAATCCTGAATCGCTGCCAGTGTCTCGGGAAGGAGCTTTTCCTCGTTGAAGGCAGGAATGGCGATGGTCAAATGCACGGGCGAATGTCACCCGATTCGCGGTGACAGGCAAGCGGGCAACATGCTATCCTTCCGCCAGTTGAGGGATGGTGCAGCCTTACTCCATCGAGCCTCTTATGGAGGAGGAGACGAGCTCCAAACGCCGGTGGAAACGCTGGTTGATTGGGGGCTTGGCGGCCTTGGTGATTCTGCCGCTGCTCTCGTGGCAGGTTGTTGAGAGCGAATGGTTCTTGCGTCGCGTGATTTTACCTAGAGTGAACGAGTCGATTCATGGCGTCATCCACTTTAAATCCGCCGATTGGTCACTGGGCAGTTCGCTGGAATTGCAGGGAGTGACCCTGCACGCCGAAGGTCAGGCGACGTGTCTTAATGTGAAGTATGTGCGGGTACGGTATGACTTGGGCGAATTGCTCGATGGTCGCTTGCATTTCCACGAATTTTTTCTAGATGAACCGACCTTAACCGTTACGCAGGACCTGGAGGGGCGAACCAATCTGGATCCGTTTTTCCAGAAATCCCCTGATAGCGGCGAGACAAGCACCGTGAAGTTGGATTCGGTGACGCTTGCCGACGGCGGCATTCATTTTTCCAAGGAACTGCCCGATGGCTGGAAGCAGATTGTCCGGGCAAACAATCTGAAAATAAATCTCGAACACCTTGGCAATGGCCGTGATCAAGGCAGTGTTCGTTTGGGATTCGGATGGGCCACCGACTGGATGAACGGCAGCAAAATGACCGATCATCTCAAGGGTACGCTTGATCTGAATACCAAGTTGAATTTGGACGAACACTGGCAGCCTAGTTGGTTGGATCCGAAAGGGAAACTTCTGGTTCTGGATACCAGTGAACGGTTGGAGGAATCCAAAGGGCTGGTGGCCGATTTCGCCGCCGCTTTTACTGGGAATCAATTGGAGCGGTTAGGGCTGATCTTCAGTCGAAAGCCTGATGAAATTACCGGCTCAGTTGAACTAGGTAAATTGAATGTATCGGGCCCTCTGAACCTTGCGGTTGGCGAGGCAGAGTTGGCGGTTGCGATTCAGGATGTGGACCAAAGCGTTTTGAATCTGCTCGGGCAATCGCAGAATTTGACCTTTCATCAAACGCGGTTGAGCGCGACCAATCATCTGACGGTGAAGGATTTCGGCCGTACGCTGCGGCTGCAGGGCAAGATGATTTCCGCGCCGCTACAACTGACCCATCGGTTGGCGAAGCTGCCGCAATTGGATTCGCTGGAGGCGCACTATGATGTGACCTATCAGCCTGAAGCCCGGGCCTTGCATGTTCATGCCCTCGGCCTTGAATCCAGTCACCAGAACAAGCCCTTCCTGAAAGGCGCACTGAAACAGCCGTTAGCCGTCAGTTGGCAGCAAGGCAGTAAATTGAATGCGCCGGATTCGGAGTTCGAGTTGAACATTCATCCGACTCAACTTGCCGATTGGCAACCGTGGCTGGGGCGTTATGTGCGCGAAGGTGAATTAAGCGGGGCGTTCACCATGGCCGTGCAACAAGCCGGGCGGCACATTGAGTTTAGTGGCTCCACTAAGGTTGAAGGCATGGCCGTGCCAGACGCGCAAACCACCCGGCCACTGGGCAATGGACAATTCGACTGGGCCGGCACAGTAAACGACTTGAAGGATCTACAGTTTACCCAATGCAAACTGGAGATTGGGACGCCGTTGCAATCCTACTTTACCTTTGATGGTAAGCCGCGGCTGAATCTGCACACGCAGCAGTTCAGTGAATCCAGCGGTAAATTGACGGCACATCTTCCCACATTGCTGGAGTGGTTTCCTCAAACTGGAGTGCGCAGTGATGCCGGTGAGCTGACGTATAACGGAACTTTTTCCGGCGGTTTGACCCAAGGCGCGCCCTTCTCCTGGGTGGGCACGCTGGATTGGGCCAACATTGATGGACAGTTTCAGGAGCAATCCGTGAAAAGCCTGAATGGTTCGGTTCAGTTGGATTGCGTGTTGGATAAAGAGCAACGGCTCAAGATTCAACGTCTCGAGGGGGATGCGCAGCTTGCGGAAAAACCCTTGATGGCCAAGCTGGATTTGAAGGGGGATTGGAACCTGCGCACCGGTCGGTTTGCCTTTGAAAAAGCTGAACTGATTCAGGCGGACTTGGCGTTGGCGCGGACGCTTTATCCGTTTCCCGAGGTAATCTCGGGCGTGCTGAATGCCAACCTTACCGTGAACCATAAACCGGGCGATAGCACACTGTTGCGGGGCGGCTTGGCCCTCGCCAAGGGGCACATTGCCCAATGGCCTCAATGGATTTACGGACGTCTCGGTGAACTGGATGCGACCTTGCACTGGGAGGAAGCTGGGCGCTTTCACGGTGAAGTTCGCCATGTACAACTGCAGGCCCTTGATCCGGCCCGCCCAGAGCAAGGCATCGGCCAAGTGAGCGGCTCCGGGAAGTTTGATCCGTTCAAGGGTGAATGGGAATGGACCCTTAAACCTTCCAGACTTGAACACGCAATTCTGGCTCCCTTGGTGAATCGCACCAATTGGCTAGGATCCGCGACACTCCAGTCTGGCACAATATCCAACCCGAAGCCGCTGCAACTGCATTGGAACGCCAATGGCGACATTGCGGTGAGCGGCCCGGTGCATATTGCCAATGCCCGCCTTGAAAATCCGCAGGACAAATTGCCCAAGGGGATTTTGGGCGCACAGTTGGAGTTGGATCTCGCCTCCACCCGCCATCCCGCTGGCCGATCGTGGAAGGCTCCTCCGGACGCCAACAAGGCCGTCTTCACATTGGCCAATCAACCCGCTGGTACAATGGAATGGAGTGGCGAATACACGGCCACCAATGGAGTGGGTCAATTGGCGTTCGATGTGGTCGGCGTGGATCATCGCGTGTTTCAACTCGTGCCCGAGCCTTGGCGCGGCGGAGTGGATCTCAAGAGCGGTCAGATCAACAAACTGAAAGGCCAATGCCGGATTCGCGATGGGATGGTTCAGTTTGAAACCAGTGCGGACCTGAAACGGGTTTGGTTAACAGAACCGTTCGGGCTTTGGCCGGCTGGTCCGTTGGATTTGGTGCAGTCTCTGCTGGGCAGCTGGAAGCCCGGGCCCAAGCTCAACCTGAGGGTGGAACGCAATCAGGGCACGGTGAAGCAAGGCGATACTGTTTTGGGTGTGTACGATTTGAACGGCCGGATGGTGGATGCAGGTTTGGAGTTGGATGTGAAATCACTGGATTTGGGGCCAGCTTTCACGCGGCGCGTTCTGGATCGATGGTTGCCCGGTCAGCCGGTTGCTGCCGGGCGACTGCAGATGAAGGAATTGAAGGTCAGCTTGCCTCAGCAGGGAGTCGGCGCGGTGAATGGGCAGTTGTCCATCAAAGGATTCTCCGTGCCTGCGCGTGTGCCTGGAGATCCCGCTCAGTCGTTGGATACCACATTGAACATTCAAGCGGCCGGCACCAATCGTGTGTTGCAACTCAAACAATGTGCTGTGGCTTTGCCGCCCACAAAGAGGGCGGCTAATCAAGTGAACTTTGCCGGTGCGGTGGATTTGCGACGCTGGAATGCCCTGGGCGCGCAATTGAAAATTGCCAGTGAAGCGGCGGATATCACGCCGTTGATGGCGTTTCTGAATAATCCCAAACCCGCAGCAACGCCCGATGAGATTCCCGGCACCGCTCCGGCTGGATCGGAATTTGGTTTTCAGAATTTCAACTTGAACCTGTATCTCAAGCGCTTGGTGTGGCGTGATTTATGGGCAACCAATCTCACCGGCAATGTGCGGATTGACGGGCGGAAGTTTACCTTTGACCCAATTCAAATGCATCTGCTCGGGGCGCCTGGAATGATCGAAGGCCAGGTGCAAACCGTGGATAGGCAAACCCAAATGGCGGTAAATATAAACGTACAAGCTGTGCCGTTGGATCCGGTGATTCGGCACTTTGCTCCCGATCATAAAATCCAATGGGGCAAGCTGACGGCCAATGGGTTTCTGCAAGCGCTCGGATGGTCGGGAGAATCCTTTCGCAACAGCTTTACGGTGCGTGGGATCGATCCCGCAGACCCTGCGCAACTCGTCATTGAGGATTCTCATTGGGGATTCAAGGAGGATGATATTTTGGTTGGAATAATCGCTAGGAGCTTGAATTTACCGCAACTTTTAGATTCTCATTTCGACTCGGCGGAGCTCGCCTTGATCGCGCAGGATGGTAAAGCGCATTTCGAGCTGGCTGCGGGTGGTCCGCTCTTGCGTGTGGGAACCCGGGGGGAAGGCCAGTTGGGAAGCCGTTTTCTCGATACCACCATCAAGCAGGATATCTCCATCGAGCTGCCACCTAAGTTGGCGGAAGAATTTCGGGCACTAGGGATTTTGTTTCCCCAGGACGGCTTCATGGAGATGCCGACCTTTCTTTCCATGGAAGGTGCTATTCGAAGGCCGCAAGTGAAGGTCGATAATCTGGCGTTGGGGCAAATTCTGGTGTTGGGTATTACTGGCCGCCCCGGAAGCTTGTTGCGGCGTTTGAATCCCATCAAGGACAATCCCGATGGAGAAGGCAAAGAGCTGGATTTGAATCCATTGAACTTATTGCGATTGATCGTCCCTGGCGGCGATTAAGAGTGGGTGTCATCAAAGGCATTCGCCGTTTGCATTCGCTCTCTGCTTTCGTACACTGCGCCCGCATGCAAGCTGTGCTGGATTATTTAACCTCCCATCGGGCGCGTTTTGAAGAGGAGCTTTGCGAATACCTGCGGCTGCCAAGTGTGTCGGCCCAGAGCGATCATGATTGCGATACCCGTGCCACGGCCGATTGGCTGATGAAACACTGCCGGGCGATTGGCCTCAAGGCCCGCAAGCATACCACGGATTTTCATCCCATCGTTACCGCCAGCACGCCGAAGCGCGCTGGGCGGCGTCCACATTTTCTGGTGTACGGCCATTACGATGTACAACCGCCGGATCCGTTGGAGGAATGGGATACACCGCCGTTTGAGCCCACCATTCGCAAGGGAGCGGTGTATGCGCGGGGCGCCACTGATAACAAGGGGCAGCATTTTGCGCATCTCAAGGCCGTGGAAGCGTTTCTGCAAACGGGTACGGAATTGCCCTGTGATCTCACGTTTGTGATCGAGGGCGAAGAGGAGGTGGGTAGCGAAAGTCTCGTTAATTTTTTGAGTCAGAAGAAAAAAGACCTGCAGTGCGATGCGGTGGTGGTGTCGGATACCGGCATGCCTTCAAAGAAACACCCCGCACTCACCTATTCCCTGCGTGGCGTGACGGCGCTCGAGGTGACAGTGCGCGGTCCGAAGGCTGATTTGCATTCCGGCATTTATGGCGGCTCGGTGGATAACCCCGCGTTGGTGCTGTGTCAGATGCTGGCGGCATTGCGCGACAAGCGCGGCCGCATCGCCGTGCCCGGTTTTTATGATCGGGCGCAAAAGCTCACGCGGTATGAGCGCGAGCAAATGAAACGCCTGCCGATTTCCGCCACTCAATATCGCCGTCTGTTGGGAGTGAAGGCATTATTCGGGGAAATGGGATACACGCATCATGAACAACGCAGTGCCCGGCCGACATTGGAGATCAACGGTCTTACCAGTGGTTATCAGGGCGAAGGCAGTAAGACGATCGTGCCCGCCTGGGCGAGTGCCAAGCTTACCTGCCGGTTAGTGCCGAATCAGGATCCGCGCGAGATCAACCGATTGCTCAAGCGGCAGCTCAAGAAGTTGTGCCCGCTTTCGGTGAAACTGGAAATTGAGGATGGGCATGGCGCCGAGGCGTATCATGTGCCGCCCACGGGGCCGCAGGCGCAGGCGGCGTTGGAGGCCTTGCGCGAGGCGTTTGGCCATGAACCGGTGATCCTGCGGGAAGGCGGTTCTATTCCAATTATCAATGAATTCAAAAAAGTGCTCGGGGCGGACTCACTGCTCTTGGGCTTGGCGTTGCCGGATGACAATTTGCATTCGCCGAATGAGAAATTCGACCTCGATTGCTTTCATAACGGTGCTGAAATGAGCGCTCGGCTCTGGCCGAAATTGGCTATGATTTAGCTGTGAAGAAAAATAAATCTAACCGAGAGGAGGAGCCGGCCGAGGAGATGTCCATTGGGCTACGTCGGTATCTTTATTTTACGGCGGCCTGCACGGGTGCGTGCATTTTGGTGGTCGAGATCTTGGGGGCCAAAATGCTGTCGCCTTTTCTTGGTACGTCCCATTTTGTTTGGACGGCGCAAATTGC
>DPAW01000372.1:3275-6266 GCA_003517285.1 Verrucomicrobiales bacterium | reverse complement strand
GGAATTTTGGCAGCGGCCGTTTATCTCGCCGCCACGGTGCCAATGGTGAAGCCGCTGTGTCTCAAGCTCATGAGCCTGCCATTGGCTTGGGCCACGCTGTTGGCGGCCATGTTTTTGTTTTTGGTGCCGCTGGCTTTGCTCGCGATGACGGGACCCTTTCTGGTTCGACTTCTCACCCAATCGATCCAGAATGTGGGGCTCAATGTCGGTCGATTGTCGGCCATTAGCACTCTGGGAAGTGTAGCAGGTACGGTCTTGATCGGGTACGTGTTGATTCCGCGTTTTCCGAATTCCATGACCATGCTTATTACGACGGGCATCTTGATTGCCTTGGCGGCGGTTTACCTTATCGTATGGGGGCGCGGGGCTGGTGGAAATGCCCTTTTGTTGGCACTGGGGCTTTCCCTCGTTTTTGGCTATAGTGGTTTACGCGGGCAGTTTGGAGACACGATGAAGTACGGCGGATCGAACTGGGATGTGCTTTACCGCGCGAATTCCAACTATGGTGAGCTGCAGGTGATCGAGTATCGTAGTGGCGCGGTGGTGGAGCGGCGGTACTTGAATGATCAACTGGTGCAGAACACCTACGATCCTACGACGCGCCAGAGTCGTTCGCTGTTTACCGGTGCGTTGCGGTGGTTGGCGCACGCTTATACGGCGAAAACCGAGCGCGTACTTTGTATTGGCATGGGGGCAGGCGTGGTGCCCATGCAGTTTGCTGCTGATGGAATTGAAACGGATGTAGTGGAGATCAACGGTGCCTCGATTCCGATGGCGGAGGAGTTTTTTGATTTTGATGCATCAAAGGTCAACCTCACCGTGGGCGATGGCCGACAGTTTCTGAATCAAACGGACCGCACCTACGATGCCATTTTGCTAGATGCGTTTTTGGGGGATTCCTCACCGAGCCACCTCATGACTCATGAGGCATTTGTGGAAATGCGCGCGCATCTCAGCGATCACGGCACGTTGGTGATTAACAGCTTTGGGGAATCGAATCCGGAACGGCAGTTTTTTTCTTCGTCACTGGATAAAACACTGCGTTCGGTGTTTGGCCCGGAACGCGTGATTGTCCATGCGTCGGGTTATGGGAACGTGTTTTTCGTGGCCACCAAAGCACCGCAAATAAAGGTGCACCATTCACCGGAGCCGGACCCCGATGCAGGCAAGCGCCTGCGGGAGGCAAAATCGGAACGCGATGCCTATGCGGTTTGGAACGAATGGTATGGCGCCGCCAAGGGCGAGGGGCCGTTTTTCTCCGAGCATCGTCAAGTGCAGATGGAGATGGCGTTAATGTGGAAGGGGCGGCGGGAGTTTGACGCAGCGTACGGGCAGTTGTTGCTGGATGACTTTAATCCGGTGGAGTTTTATGATGCCCGTAATCGCGAAGAGAATCGCCGCGGGTTGATCCATCAAATCAATCCCGGTAATGGCTGATTCGGATTCAGCCTCGTCTGCCAAGCCGCCGATGGCCTTGTATGCTCTGACGGTTTTCTGGGGTGCGTTTCTGTTGTTTCTGGTGCAGCCGTTGATCGGCAAATACATCCTGCCTTGGTTTGGCGGCACGCCAGGGGTTTGGACCACTTGCCTGTTGTTTTTTCAATGTCTTTTGTTGGCGGGGTATGCCTACGCCCATTGCCTGAACCATTTTCTGCCGCCGCGCAAACAGGCCTGGGTACATGGCGGCTTGTTGATGATGGCGATCTGTACGCTACCCATTACTCCGAGCGAAGCACTCCAGCCCGATGGCGAGGGCACGCCGGTATGGGCGATTCTTAAATTGCTTGGGCTCAGCTTGGGCGTTCCGTACATGATCCTCTCCTCCACCGGCCCATTGGTGCAGGCCTGGTTTGCCCGTGCCCATGCAGGTGCCTCACCATATAGGCTGTATGCTTTATCCAATGTCGGCTCACTATTGGCGTTGGTGGTGTATCCGTTTGTGGTGGAGCCCTGGAGCACTCGTATCGAGCAAGTGAACGGCTGGTCTTGGGGGATGGCCTTGTATGCGGTGTTTTGCGGCCTCCTCGTGTGGCGCATGCGGGATGTATCGGTGGTGACCCCCAGTAAAAGCAAAGCCGAATCCGGAACGACCGAAACACGTTTGCGTCGGGCAGGGGTGTGGTTGTGTTGGTTGGCATTACCGGCGTGCGGCACGGCCTTTTTAATGGCCACGACCAACAAACTTTGTCAGGACGTGGCCGTGGTGCCATTTCTGTGGGTGCTACCACTGGCATTGTATTTGATTTCGTTCATCATCAGCTTCGACAGCCCACGGTGGTATGTACGTGAGATTTATGTGCCGCTGCTGGTGGTAAGCTGGATCGGCGTGTTGTGGGGCATGGGGGAGGGTGTGGATTTGGAAATCGTTTTGCAGGTTGGGCTTTACAGTGTGGCATTGTTCATCAGTTGCATGGTGTGTCACGGGGAACTGTATCGATTGCGGCCGGAGCCGATGCGGTTAACCCAGTATTTTCTTGGGATCGCCGCCGGAGGCGCCTTGGGAGGCTTGGCTGTGGCCGTACTGGCGCCGCGTTGGTTTGATGGCTATTGGGAATACCACATTGCATTGTGGGGTACGGGGCTACTGTATCTGCTGGTGCAATGTGTGAACCGGGAGCCTTGGGCGCTGGGAAAATGGCACGTCCGTGGCCTGTTGGGGCTTTGCTGGACGGTGGTCTGCATGGCGTTGTTGCGCGCGGTTGAATTTTCGTTGCCGGCCAAACTCGCTCTGACATGGCTTCCATTGCTCTTTGGTTGGTACATGGCCCGGTACATTGTGCGGGAATGGTGGTTTGGCCGGCCGGCATCCGAGGGACAGGATTTCAAGGCTGGGTTGGCCGGGGTGGTGCTGGCCTGTCTGGGCCTGTATTGGATACTGGAAATGTCGGCGAATTGGAATGAAGGCGGCAGTGCCAGTGGCTGGTCGGATTTGCAACCGGGGATCTGGGTGGTGGTCGGATTGATGACACTCAATTTGTTCGTCTGGCTCAG
>DPAW01000372.1:0-2901 GCA_003517285.1 Verrucomicrobiales bacterium | reverse complement strand
TTGGGGCCGGCGTTGGTGGTGGTGTTTATGGGGTTGTTGAAAGACATCAAGAAATCGGAAGCCGACGTGTTTTATGTGCAGCGCAATTTTTACGGCACGTTGAAGATATCGCGTTACAGCGATCTGGGCGGTGATGTCTATCGTCTACTCTTGAACGGCCATATCACGCATGGGTTTCAGTATGAAAGCGTGGATTTGTGTAACCGAATCACATCCTATTACACCTACGACAGTGGCGTGGAGTTGGCTATGCGATACACGCCGGAGAATAACAAACGCGTGGGCGTAGTGGGATTGGGCGTGGGCACGATGGCCGGGTTTGCCGAGGCGGGTGATCAGTATTGGTTGTATGATATCAACCCGGCGGTGGTGAATTTATCGGCCGATGAGGTAGCTCAGTTCACCTACTGCATCAACGCGCGCGATCGCGGGGCGAGTGTGGAGATAGTGCCGGGCGATGCGCGCCTGGCGATGGAGCGGGAATTGCGCGCAGAGAAAAACCGTCAGCTGGATGTCCTCGTGCTGGATGCGTTCAGCAGCGACTCCATTCCGGTGCACCTGCTCACGCTGGAATCGTTGAAACTCTATGATCAACACCTCAAGCCCGACGGTGTTTTGGCTGTTCATATTTCCAATCGCTATCTGAATCTGGAGCCGGTGGTGCGACGGCTGGCGGCGGAATTGGATTTTGGAATGATCGAGGTCGACAGTCTGGGCGGGGAGGATTACGGGCAGGATTGGGTTTACGCCGCCACGTGGGTGCTACTCACGCGTAATCAGGATTTTCTGGATGATGTTGAGGCTAATGCGTGGTTACGCACAGACCTATCGGGAGCTCGGGAATTGCCGTTGTGGACCGATGATTATGCGAGTATTTTCCGAATTATGAACAAGCCGCACTGGTGGCCCACTTGGCTTGGAGGAACTGATGACTGAACCGGTATGGAGCGGCTTATTTTCCGGTGCGCAGTTTGAATTCCGCTTCGGCGCCCGGCCCGGTGATCCGGAAGGGTTTTTCGAGTCATCGCCCGAACATGACAGTCGTGTCCAGCTAAGACGCGAAATCGTTGCCGAACATCCGGAACGGCATGTGTTTCAGATGCCCAACTCTCATGATGCCGTAACGGAGTTAATCCGCTGGGCTGGACTGGAATCCGGTGGATGCAGGGAATTGGCGCAGCATTGGGAGCAGGATTTTATGGTGTTGCTGCCGGCGGAGGATGGTCAGGATGTGTTTGTGGCCGGGGCGATTTGTTTCCCTTCCTCCTGGGCGCCGGAAGAGAAACTGGGATTGCCGGTGCATACGATTCACGACCCCGTGCCCACCTTGAATGAGCAACTGGGAGTGCGCATTGGAAAATTCCTTGCGGGCATTCGCCCGGGTAAGGCGTGGGAGCGCGTGAACTGGGGGTTGAGTGGCTCGCCGGGATTGAATCAGCATCCAGCGGTTCGAATCCCAGCCATGGCGCTGCCATTAGAGTTGGATTTGATGTGGGTGCGGCGCGAGGATCAGGTGTTATTTCGCCTGCCCGAGACCGGCGCGCTCATCTTTGGTATCAATGTGATCAACATCTCCGTGGCCGAGATCGCGGCCGATCCGGAGGGTAGGGCAGGATTGCGGCAGGCGTTGGCGACGATGCCGGAGGAAATTGCCGAATACAAAAACCTGACGGTCGCGCGGGAATCGTTGGTGGAGTTGCTTACTCCGTGACGTCTTCGGTCAGCGGCTCGCCATGGCGTTCTTCCGGACGGGAATTACGCTGGGTTAAGAGGATCAAGCTGGCCACGGCCATTAGGGCAAACGAGGCCCAGGCCAGGTGGTGGATGCGAAAGATCTCGATCAGGTAAAAGCCGAGGAACGGCGCCACACAACCGCGGACGCCCGTGAAGAATGTGTGCACGCTCATGTAATCGGCCACGCGATCCGCTGGCGCAAATTTTGTGACCCACAAACTCCACGCTACCTCGCCGCCGGAGGTGGCGATGCCGAAGAAGATTGCTCCGACGATAATGCCGGTAAGACTATCCGAAGCGAAGAAGGCGACTGTGGCCACGCCAAAACAGAGATTCAGGATCACGCGTAGATCAAAGAAATTCATGCCGTCAAACAGGCGACCCCAGAAGGGGCTCAAAACCAGTCGTACGAGGCTTGGGATTGTGACGGTCAGAAGTGCCACGCGTTCGGGAGTGTAGTTCAGGCCGTAACCGGGAAAGCCGCCATCTCGTGCGAGGTAATCCACCCGCAACGGAAACATCATCAGGTTGGCAATGCCAAAGCCCATCCAACAGGCAAGTGTGAATCGGAAGAGTTTATCCTCGCGCACAAAGCGCAGGGACCGAAACGGGTGCGAACCGCCAGACGCCTTGAGCGGGCGGGAAGGGCATCGGGAGAAACAAAATGAAGCAAAGGCGAATGCCCCGGCAAAGATGAAGATCAGCCATTGGGGAAACATTTCGAGCATGCCTTTGGCATTCGCGTTAAGCGCGAGGCCGGCGAAGTAGCTGAACACTGCTACGCTCGCGATGCGGATCATGGCCGTGCGCGAGAAGAGTTGGCCGCGTTTGGCTTTCGGATAGTTTTCCTGATAAATCTGCGTGGCCAAGGGAATGGCGCCGGCGGACAAGGCGGCCACGAGCATGGCGCCAATGACGAACACGGTGTCATTTTGCGCCAGTGCCATGACGAGGTAACAGGCACTACCCAGACCGGCCAGTACGGCGGCGGCATGCGAGGTGTGCCAGCGGCGGTTTTCGACGAGGGAGACGATCAAGGGGCCGGCCAATAGGCCGAGGCTACCGCCCATGGCAATGAGCGCTTTGGCGGTGGCGTCGAATTCAAACCACTTGACCGCGATCAACAGAAGGAAACTGGTGCCGGCCGTTTCCAGAACGCCGGCGGCA
>DPAW01000359.1 GCA_003517285.1 Verrucomicrobiales bacterium | reverse complement strand
AATCAATTTGGCGAGCGCTACCCGCGCTTGAGTGGCTTCTGCGGTTTTGCCGTGCTCATCCACAACTTTTTGATAACGTTCCTTTGCTCCTTGAGTGTCGCCACTGGCGTCCAATGCTGCCGCCCAGCCGAATTGTACAGCCGCCGCCAATGGGCCGAGACCGGCTTCAGTGCCATGAAAGGCCTCAAAGGCTTTGGCTGCTTCTTCGTATTTACGTTCGTCATATAAAGCGCTTGCCGCCAAAAACCCTGCGATTCCAGAAGTTTTAGTTCCCTTGTGATTTTGCGCCACGGAATTAAGGCGTTCGGACAGGCTTTGATCCGGGTTCACGCTGTCCACTTGAAAATCACCCGTCGTAGCCGCCAACAAATCTTCAGCGGCAGTTTCCTCGGCCAACACGGCATTGACCTTTTTTACGTAGACGATCATGCCGATGCCCAGCGCGATAATAATGATCAGTGCCACCTGCATGCGGTTGGCCAACAGCCACTCCATAAACAGGGTCAACTGATCTTCTTCGGTATTTTTATCCAAGGGTTCCACGGGCGGCGCATCATGAAAATTTCGCAGAAAAACGCAAGCCACAAATGGTTTGCGCTGGACGCCACCTCGCGCGGCTCGTACAAAAAGCAAGTGGAAGGTCAACTCGTCCAATATCTGCCGGTGCTGATTCTGCTTGGTGTGGCCATAGCATTTGCCACCGGAAATCTCATAGTTTCCAAGCTGATCGGCAAGCGGGCGCACACCGATGAGGTGAAAGATACGCCCTACGAATGCGGCATGCTGCCCGAGGGCGCCGGCTCCACGCGGATGTCGGTGAAGTTTTACCTGATCGCGATGTTGTTCATCCTGTTCGACATAGAGGTGGTCTTCCTCTACCCGTGGGCAGTGGTGTACAAGGAAATGCTCCTCGAAAGCGGCGGCTTGATCCTCGCCTGTATGTTGTCGTTCCTCGGCATCCTCTTGGTCGGCTACATTTATGCGATCAAGAAAAAGGCCTTCGACTGGAAGCGCTAATTCTTCCATGAGCAAATTGCCGCCCATTCAGTTCGGCACCTCCGGTTGGCGCGAATTGATTGCCAAGGATTTCACCTTTGACCGCGTGCGGCTTACCACTCAGGGCATCGCGGATTTTCTTAAGGCCGAGCGCCGCAAGAAAACTTCTCCACTGGCCCAGCGCAAACCCACGCTCGTGCTTGGGCATGACGCCCGTTTTTTGGGTCGCGACTTTTCCCTCGCCGTTGCCGAGGTGCTGGAGGCCAACGGCTTCACCGCCCTACTATGCGATCGCGACACCCCCACGCCGGTGATCAGCCACACCATCCGCGTCCGCAAAGCGCTGGGCGGCATTAACATGACCGCCAGTCATAATCCTGCCGAGTATCAGGGCTTGAAATATTCCCTGCACACCGGCGCGCCCGCTTCGCTAGAGGTTACCCAGAAAATTGAGGCGCACATCGCACAGCGACAGACCAAGAACTGGCAGTTCCAAGGCAGCGTCATTGGCACCTACACGTGCAAAGAGATCGATCCGATGCCAGCGTACTTCAAGCGCATCCGACAGCTCGTTAATTTCAAGGCCATTCAAAAAGCCAAGCTCAAGATCGCTGTAGAATTGATGTACGGCGCCGGCCGCGGCTACCTGGATACAATGCTGGAAGACGCCGGCGTAAAGGTCGCGCGCTTCCACGATTTTTCGAATCCCCTCTTCGGCGGACAACCGCCTGAGCCCAATGCCGAGGGAATGACCGAAGCCGCCGCCTGCGTCGCCGCCGGCAAAGCACACTTCGCCCTAGGGCTGGACGGCGATGCCGATCGCTTTGGTGTGGTAGACAAAGACGGCACGTGGCTCACACCCAATCAAATTCTCGCGCTTACCCTGTATCACCTAAAGAAAAACCGCCGCTGGACCGGCGCTGCCGTGCGCACCGTGCCCACCAGCCACATGATCGATGCCATTGCCGCGCATCTCGGCGTGCCGTTGCATGAGACTCCTGTGGGCTTCAAATACATTGGCGCGCTCATGGAGAGTGAACCCATCATCGTCGGTGGCGAGGAAAGTGGCGGACTAAGTGTCAAGGGGCACGTGCCCGAAAAGGACGGCATCCTCGCCTGCCTGCTCATGGCCGAACTCGTGGCCGTGGAACGCAAGCCACTCGGCAAAATTCTCAAGCAACTGGAGAAACACATCGGTGAATTCCACACCGACCGCATCAACATCCACATCAATCCCGCGCAAAAAACCGCTATGCTCGATCGACTGGCGCAGGGTTTGGACAAGATCGGCACCACTCCCGTGCAGGAGTTTATCACCACCGACGGCTACAAATTCCTCCTACCCAACGGCGAATGGATTGCCTTCCGAGCCAGCGGCACCGAACCAGTGGTTCGCTGTTACCTCGAGACCAAAAGTGCGGCGCGGATGAAAACGCTCAAGAGCGCCTGTCGGAAGATCTTGAAATAGGGACAGAGACACCTAACTCCCTCGGCGTGACCTCTTGTTTCTCGAAAAAAGAAAAGAATCGTTTCCTTTTTCCATCTTCTTCTGCCCTTTGATCTCAAGCAGTTTGCGCCCCCTCCTCTAGGATCTATTCAGTTTCGCTATGCCGTGGGATAATCCAACACCTTTATATGGTAAGAAAGGAGGCTGGGAAATCGCTTCCTCTCAGCCTACTCTGCGGCGTGGACAAGAAGACCCTGCTCAAAATGGCCGGCCTATATGCCGGTGCCTTGATCGTGACCTTGATCATCAAATACCTGTTCGCCCTCGGCTTTGGCGCAGGGATGATCGTCTTTTTCGCCACCCTGCTTGTCGGCTGGAAATTGACCTATCCCGAAATCGGAAACTCTTCCGCCGACAATTCCAATAATTCCAACGATCCTTCATGAGTGTCCGGATCGTCGAAGGCGAAACACGCCTGATCAATCTCCGTACTCGC
>DPAW01000176.1 GCA_003517285.1 Verrucomicrobiales bacterium | reverse complement strand
GAAAAAAGCGCTCCAAAAAGCATAACTTCAGAAGCGAGGAACAACCATACTCCCACTTTGCCGTTATAAAGACCGGTATCGGGGCGTGTGGTTGAATTGTAAGGAATTTCCATTTGTCGTTATATTACGCAGTTTTTGGCCGATTTGGGTCCGTTTGCGGAATGTAATCCTTGTCTGCTCCCGGGACACTGTAAGCATAAGGTTCTCCGTGAACCTCGGGTTCCTTCGTAAAGTTCCCATGTGGCGGAGGTGTGGGTGTTTGCCAGTCCAATGTTGTGGCTTCCACTGGGTTATCGTTCTCCACCTTTTCGCCGTTACGAATACTGTGAAAGAAATTTACGATGAAAACGACTTGTATTAGAAGCATCCCAAATGCACCTAGTGTGATGTATTCATTAAGGCGAATGATCAATTCCGATAAGGCGCCGGATGTGATATCCGGGTTTTGCACTAGCGAATAGGTGGCGCCTCCGTCGCTCATGCGGCGACTCAATCCGGCAAAACCCTGGATGAACATCGGCATAAAGATGATGTTCATGAATATCAGCGAGCCCCAGAAATGGACCTTGCCCCAGTACTCATTCATTTTGCGGCCAGTCATTTTTGGGAACCAGAAATAAATTCCTGCAAACATCGCGAAGATCGTCCCCGGTGCTACCACATAGTGGAAGTGAGCAATAACGTAGTACGAATCGTGTAAATGTAGGTCTGTAAAGCTGAAGCCCAGTGGTAAGCCCGTCAGGCCTCCGATGCCAAACATTGGCAGGAAAGCTAAGGCGAACATGGAGGCCGGGTTAAATCGGATCGATCCTTTCCATAGCGTCATAAATAGGCAGGTGAGGAGAATTACCGATGGGATCGATATGATCATGGTGGTTGTCTGGAAGAACGTGGCCACCTTCGCGCTCATTCCGGTGAGATACATGTGGTGCGCCCATACAATGAAGGACAAGAAACCCAAAACAAACACCGCGGCCACCATAACCTTGTAACCCCAAAGTGGGCGGCGGGCGTTGTTACAGAGGATTTCTGCTACCATACCGATGGCGGGGAGAATGAGCACATAAACTTCAGGGTGGCCCAAGAACCAGAACAGGTGTTGCCATAGCAACGGGCTGCCGCCGCCTGAGACGGCCATCGGAGTTGAGCCGGTATCAAACACGCCCGAAGGCAGAAAGAAACTGGTATCAGCAACGCGATCCATCAACTGCATGATACCGGCCGCTTCCAGCGGCGGGAAAGCCAGGAGAAGGAGGAAGGCAGTGACGAACTGCGCCCAGACAAAGAATGGCAAGCGGAACCACGTCATACCCGGCGCGCGCAGCTGGATAATAGTTGCAATAAAGTTAACCGCACCGAGCAGTGACGAGGTAATCAACAGGATCATGCCAATGAGCCAAAATGATTGACCGTCCGTTGGGATTACAGACGCCAAAGGTGAATATGACGTCCAACCGGCCTGAGCTGCTCCACCAGGAATGAAGAAACTCACCGTCATTACCACGCAACCGAGGAAGAAGCTCCAATAACTGGCCATGTTAATCCTCGGAAAGCACATATCTGGCGCTCCTATCTGGAGTGGAACGACGTAGTTTCCGAATGCTGCAAAGCCCAAAGGAACCACTGCGAGGAACACCATGATCGTGCCGTGCATCGCGCCAAACTGATTGTACGCATCTGACGACATGACGCCGTCTTTAAAGACCGGCTCACCGGCGTTATTATGTGCGTACACGTGTTCGAGCACGGCTCCCATAATGGGTAGCGGTTCCCCGGGTTTAGCGATTTGCCAGCGCATGGCCATAATGAGCAGAAAGCCCACCAGTAAAAAAATCAGTGAGGTAACGCCGTACTGAATGCCAATTACCTTGTGGTCTGATGAGAAAACGTACTTGGTCAGGAAATGCTGGTTGTCGTGGCCGTGATCATCATGGCTATCATGATGATCTTCGTGCGCTACATCCGGTTGGGTAGTGGTTTCCATTGCTAATTATTCCTAGGCGGCTCGATCCCAGATCATCAACCCCAGTAGTAGGGGTAGATAAAGGAGCGAATAGTAAAACAAGCGGCGGGCCGATTCCAAAGTCATTTCCCGCGAAAATTTCCAGCTGAGCACCGCGAAGTACAGGCTCAACATTACCGCACCCACGCAGTAGATAGTGCCAGATATTCCCATTAAAGTGGGTGAAATTGCCGCTGGGATGAGGGCTATACAGTACAATACGGCGGATTTGCCAGTATTGGAAGCCCCCTGCTCTCCTTCAGAAATCATCCGGAAGCCAGCCTTCTCATAATCTTCACGGTAAATCCAGGCAATGGCCAGGAAGTGCGGCAGTTGCCAGAAAAATAGAATCGCCACCAGCGACCAGCCTTCTGTTGCAATAGCGCCAGTGCTGCCAGTGGCGGCCGTCCAGCCCATCAACGGCGGCAGCGCACCCGGGATGGCGCCGATCAACGTATTGAGAGTGGTCACCCGCTTTAGCGGTGTGTACACAGCCACGTAGGAAATCAAGGTTACTGCTCCAACCACGCTGGTGATAAGATTCACTTTGTAGGCGAGATGCACCAAACCAATTGCTGCCATTGCGCCGCCTGCGAGTAAGGCGCGTTCCGGGCTGATGACACCGGTCACAATTGGTCGGTTTGCCGTGCGTGGCATTTTGGCGTCAAAATCTTTTTCCAGATATTCATTTAGCGCCGCTGCGCCCCCTGCCAGAATGCCGGTGCCGAACAACGCGTGCAGTAGCAGAGCCCAGTCAAATCCGTTGACCGAGGCGAGGTAAAACCCCATCGCCGTGGTGATCAGTACCATCGTGGTAAGTCGCAGCTTGATCAATTCCGACCACAAGGCGAACTGGGAGCGTAAATCCTGTTTTGGTTCTTCGATGGCAGCTTCGTGCTTCATTGACCTGCGGGCTCCATTTGGGCGATGTCGTTTGATTCTTCTTCCGTGGTCTTAAGGCAGGTGGGCAGCTCGCGTGATCGGCTAATCACCGTAC
>DPAW01000271.1 GCA_003517285.1 Verrucomicrobiales bacterium | reverse complement strand
ACTCCATTGCACTAGTGCGTACCACGGCCGCCAAGGGGTTGGGGTGTCCGGGATGGACATTACGGCATTCTAGTCCAGCCGCGGCCAAAACCCAATATTGAAATCACGGCAACAGTCCGGGATTGACCGGTGCCTACTGCATTTCTAGTTTCAGCACGTTATGGAGGTTCGCTTGGTCACGCCCGTTTGCAACACCGGCTACGGGATGGTGGGGTTAAATATCCTACTCGGATTGCAACGCCAAGGCCACTCGGTCCAGCTGGTTCCGCGTGGTGAAATCGTCTGCACTGAAGCTCATCAACCGTACATTCAACAGGCCCTGCAAACTTCCGTGACAGAAGCGGCCCCGACAGTGGCCATCGATCAATTGGCCCCGGATACCGCCGAGCTGTTTCCTGGAAAGGCCCTGAAGGTGTTGTACACCATTTTTGAATTGGACACCTTTACGGCCGATGAAATGACATGGCTGCACTTTCCTGATCACGTCATGGTATGCTCGCAGTGGGCCAGCAACGTGCTGCAAAAAAACGGCCTACCCGCGGATCGCCTCATGGTTGTGCCGCTCGGCGTGGATGCTAATGTGTTCTCTGCCACCTCCGTTGCGCCGGTTGACGGGGAGACGCATTTTTTTGCCACCGGCAAATTTGAAATGCGCAAGGGCTACGACTTTCTCGCCGCTGTTTTTGCTCAAGCCTTCAGTCCGAATGATGCCGTGCGACTGACGCTCCATGCATGGAACCCGTTTCTTGATGACGCTTACAATCAGGTTTGGGTGGATTTATTCAAGAAAACGCCCATGGCCGCGCGCGTGGAAATTTCGCGCGAACGGTTTCGCTCCCAAACCGCTCTCTCGAACCTGATGACCTCCGCCGATTGTGGCGTTTTCCTTTCCCGCGCCGAAGGCTGGAATCTCGGTCTGCTGGAAATGATGGCTATGGGCAAGCCGGTCATCACAACGAATTACTCCGGGCACACCGAGTTTGCCACCCCCGCCAATGCGCTGCTCGTGGAAATCCCTGAAGTAGAGCCGGCCAAGGACGGCGTTTTTTTCAACGGACAAGGCAACTGGGCCCGGCTCGATCGACCGCAAGCCGCCCAAGCCATCGGCCACCTACAAACAATCCATCAACTGAAACAATCCGGCCAACTCCCTCCCAACCAGGCCGGCCTCGCCACTGGCCAACAATTTTCCTGGGACAATGCTGCCATCCAAATGGCCGACCAGTTGCAAGCGGCCATGCCTTGAGGCGGTTTACTCCACCGCTTTCTGAATGGCCTGTAGCAAGGGCCGAATGCTGGTTTCATTCACCGCGCCTGGCGAACCGCGCCAAGACCTTACCCTGTTTTTCCGTCACCCGCACGACCAACTGGTACACGCCCTTGTTCTACTTAGTGATGTGCGTATCGATGGCCCGCAGGTACCGCGCCGTGGGCCGGCCACAGCCTTCGTCTGTGAGTCACACCAACACGGTCGGTTCTTTCGCGCCCACCTTGAGGTAATCGCCCCCCTTGCCCTCGTATTGCCCGGTCAGATCCTTGACCTTCAGAACCGACTCAGCCTGACCAGGTTTGGGGTCGGAATCAATCTCCGCCGCGCACAGGGACACAGTCAGCATTGGGAGGAGAACGAACAGGTGAATTCACGTATCCCATCGTAGAGCTTTGCCTTCGGCTGAGAACCCCTTAACATTCGCGCCGATGAAATTCTGCCTCAACACCAGCACCATCAAGCCCCAACCTTTGTTGAGGAAAATCGAGCTGTCCGGACAGGCCGGCTACGACGGCATTGAGCTGTGGATCAATGACGTCTATGATTTCATAGGGCGCGGTGGTGAAGTGCGCGAGGTGGAAAAAGCGCTGGCCGACCACGGCCTCATCGTCCCCAGCATGATCGCCATCCGCCAATGGGGCGACATGGATGGCTGGGAATACCAACTCGTCAAAGACGAAGCTCATCGCCGATTCGCTCTCGCCGCCCGACTAGGTGCGCCGTACATCGTTGCCCCCCCGCCGCTGGAACTCGCCCGGCAGGATCATCTACCCGAACGCTATGCGGACCTTTTAGAGATTGGTCGGCAGGAAGGCATTCGCCCCACCTTCGAGTACATAAGTTTTTTCAAGAGCGTCTACAATCTCACCGATGCCTGGGGCATTGTGCAAGAGACCGACGACCCCGATTCTACCATCATCCTCGACGCCTTTCACAACTGGAACAGCAACTCCACCCTCGACGACCTGCGCGCCATTCCGCTGGAGAAGATCAGTCATTATCACATCGACGACGCCCATCCGGACATCGCCCCCACCGAACAAAAGGACCCGGACCGCGTCATGCTCGGCGAAGGTCAGATCGATCTCGCTGCCGAACTGGCCGTGCTGAAAGAAAAAGGCTACGACCGCACCATGAGCCTGGAACTATTCAATGCCGACCTCTGGGAACAGGACCCTCTGGATGTCATCTCCAACGGTCTAACCAAAATGAAAACTCTCTGGGCCGAAGCCTAGCGGAAGTAGTAGAGCATAAACACTGCACACGCGGCCAATAATCCCGCCCAAAAAAGATCCTCTCTAAGGAAGCTGTAGGCGCGACCTTTCGCCGCCGCCGAGAGCACCAACTTGAAGAGTGAGTCCAGAAACATCATAAACGTCCAAATCGCCGCCAGGATCCCGGCGGAAATCGGGGCAATGATATTGCTGGTCATGAGGGCGGCCAGCAAAATGAAAATCAACAAAGAGCCCAGTAGCTTCATTCCAAAGTGTTGCAGGTCCGTATCCCGCATCAGCTTCAGTCCCACCCAAGTGTACTTGCCTTTCTCCTCGTCCTGCTGGGTAAACTGGCTGG
>DPAW01000028.1 GCA_003517285.1 Verrucomicrobiales bacterium | reverse complement strand
ACCGATTTCCAGGGAAACCTCTTTGAGGGTAGCCAACAGCTCCTTGCTTGGGCGGACAAGCTTATCGAGATCAAAACTATCTGCCATTGCGGCCGCAAGGCGACCATGGTGTTGAGAACCGATGAAGTTGGCAATGTCGTACGTGAAGGCGAGCAGGTAGAAATCGGTGGTAACGACCGCTACACGTCCGTGTGCCGAAAATGCTTCAAGGAAGGCATGGCCAATCCGCAGCCCGGTGACCTGCCGCTGTAGCGATCGCCATCACTCAACAGCAGATTTTTCAATCCGGCAGGCGCTAGAAGCTCTCCTTCACCTCATGGGAATCCTCGTGTTCGTGCTGATAATTATCCACGAACTCGTCCATGCCCTGCTCGAAGAAGAACCGCTCCTCGCCGAGCGTCGGCTCCAAATCATCCAGCCAGGTGGCCTTGGGATTGTACTTGGCGAAGAACACCTTATTGGCCCAGTAGGGATTGCGGCCTTGGATGAACTTCATCACGAACACCTTCTCCCCGTGGATCTCGGTCACACCATCCACACACACCTTACCAGGCGTGCAGCTCATGCTCGGACCGCGCACCGTACGCGCCAGTCCGCTCACTTGATTATACGCGCGGCTGAAGATGTCGTAGGCCCGCGCCAGCGGCACCTCGAAGTAATTTTTCGGGCCCGTGTCGCGTTCCACAAACATGTAGTACGGCACGGCACCGAGCGCCACTTGCTTGCGCCACAGAGCGGCCCAGATGTCCGGATGATCATTCACGCGCTTGATCAATGGAGCTTGGCAGCGGACCACCGCGCCGGCATCGATCAACCGCTTCACCGCCAGCTCCGAGACGTCGGTTGAAAACTCCACTGGATGACTGCTATGCGCCATCACTGCGAAGTTTTTGCCCGCTTTGCGCACCTCGCCAATGAGGCGCATCAAGTCATCCGCATCCTCACCCTCGGTGAAGCGGTAAGGCCAATAGGCAATCGCCTTGGTGCCCACCCGGATACTGTTCAGGTGCGGAATGTTCATCAGCGGCTCAATGTATTGCCGCAGGAACTTCGTCTTCATGATCATCGGGTCACCGCCAGTGATCAGAACGCTGTCGATTTGAGGGTTCTCTTCCACATACCGGCGCAGTTGCTCCGGTTCTCTGTTAGAAAACTTCAACTCATTATCGCCGATGAACTGCGCCCAGCGGAAGCAATACGTGCAGTATGCGTGACAGGTTTGGCCCTGCGCCGGAAAAAACAGCACCGTCTCATTGTACTTGTGCTGCATACCCGGCAACTCCACGCCATCGAGCATTGGCTTGTTCAGCTCCTGCTGCCCCGCAGGGTGCGGATTCAGGTTCGCTTGAATCTCTCTCGCCGCTAATTTGATCTCAGCTTGTGGCGCCTCTCGGTCCACGAGATCGCGCATGCGCCGGAAATCAGCATCAGCCAGCATCCCTCGCTGCGGAACCGTAAGCTGGTAAATCGGATCATTCGGCAGGTTATCCCTATTGATAAGATTTTCTAATACATAGTTATTGACCTTGAAGGGCAACACCGCCGAAACGGCCTGCATATCCTTCACTTCTTCCCCATTTAAACCGAGGACCTCGGCGATCCGAGGCAGGTCGTTTCGGGTATTGGCTTTATACGGTTTCATGGAAAACTCCTAGTTAATGTAACACAAACTGGGTTCATCTGCCGACAAAAATGCCGACCTCTGGGGGACAACCCCTGACGTTGCATGCCCTCGACTATGCCATAATCTTGAACCCGACCCAAGTCTGGATTGTAAGTTTTCTTTAACTATAAGGGTAAGGGGTTCAAGCAATAAGTTTTGTTAAATCAATCGCTCAATCTGGGCGACTCCGCGATTGCCCGTGTCCATCCAAGACAGTAAGGTTTCCGCTTATGAGCGATTTTACCCGGCTTCATGCCCTTTTCCTCGCCCTGACCATTTCTCTAGTGGTCGGCTGCGCCGATTTCCAAGCCCAAAGCCGCGCCGAGTCCGGTAAAGAATACAACGAGCTGGGCCTGTGGATTAATAACACCAATGAACTGGCCGAACTTCCTGCCCCACCCAAGCCCGATGACGGCTGGCTGAGCCTCTTTAACGGCAAGGATCTATCCGGCTGGGAAGAAACCGATTACGCCGGCCACGGCAATGTGAAGGTGCAAAACGGCGAATTGCACATCGAGAACGGCCTCGTCATCACCGGTGTTACCTACACAAACAAAACCGTCCTACCCAAGACCAACTACGAGATCGAGTATGAAGCTAAGAAATTAAACGGTACGGATTTCTTCGGGCTGCTCACCTTTCCCGTGGGCGATGCCCATGCCTCGCTGGTCACTGGCGGTTGGGGCGGCGCGGTCACTGGTATCTCCAGCATCAACAGCATGGACGCCTCCGAGAACAATACCACCGTGTATCTCAGATTCAACAAGGATCACTGGTACAAATTCCGCCTGCGCGTCACGCCCGATAACCTGAGCGTGTGGATGACCCCGAAGGAACACCTTATCCCGCTGAACGCCACCGTGGCCAGCGTAGTCAAAGCCTACCAGGAAGACGCCGCCAAGGCCGGCCAAACCCTCACTGCCGAACAGGCCGAAGCCGCCCTGCGTGCGATCAACCCAAAACTGGATGAAAACATTCCCGCGCGTGACACCATCTATTTTCCGGGCGAAGCCCAGATTATCAACGAGACCATCAAGGATAAGGTCGTGAACATGCGTGTTGGTGAGATCGAACTCTCTGCTCCGCTCGGATTCGCCACCTTCCAGACTTACGGCGTCCTCCGCAACATCCGCATGCGGCGGATCAAATAATTAAAGCCGCTGCGCGAAGTGAATCTGGCGCGCCACCTCCTGAAAACCGCAGGAGGGATAAAGCGATTGTCCCAGCGGATTGCTGACCATCGTTTCTATTGTCGCGTACTCCAGCTTCTCCTCCCTGAAAAACGCCAGCGCGTGCTCCAGTAATGCCCGGCCGATCCCCTCGCGGCGCGCCCACGTCGCCACGGCCAGATTTGGAATCTGCCCCTTGCCCGCATCCCGGTCTATCCGGGTGGAAATATAGCCGGCCACCGCCCCATTGGCCTCAGCCACAAATACGCCCTCCGCGAAGATCGCCACATCATCGTCTACATGCCGCGCCTTGCGCCAGCGCCAGTCATGTCCCGCGAATTCTCCCTCCAGCACCCGTTCGGTGGCATGATCCAAGGAAACGCCTTCAAACCCTTCCATCGTGATGGCCTTCAAGGATTCCAAATCCCGCCGATGATATGACCTAATATTGAATTGCATCTTTCTCATCCAACCAATTTCCACCGAGAACCACCAGCATTTTTGCGCTCGCCCCTTGCTTCGCTTAACACCCTGCGGCATCATCCGCCGTGCATTTGGCGCATTTACGATTGCGGGATTTCCGGAACTACACCCGGCTGGATGCCGATTTCGAACCTGGATTCCACCTCCTGCTCGGCCGCAATGCCCAAGGGAAAACCAATATTCTGGAAGCACTGCATTTGCTCGCCACCCTGCGCTCCTTTCGTGGCGTAGGCAGCGCAGCCATGGTGCGTCATGGCCAACCCGGATGGTTCGTAGGCGGTCGCGCCATCGGCACAAGCACGCATGATGTCCGGATCTACTGGTCCTCCCGCGAACGCCGACTCACACTTGACCAACAACCAATCAAACGCCTAACCGATTACCTTGGCACTTTTCGGACCGTTGCCTTTTGCACGGAAGACCTCGCTCTAGTGAAAGGAGCCGGCCGAGGCCGTCGCCGTTTTCTGGATTTTCTCCTCACCCAAACCGTCCCCGGCTACCTTCACCTGCTCCAGCGTTACACCCGTGCCGTGCGCGCCCGCAACGCGCTTCTCAAGCGCAAGCCGATTGATGAAGCCGCCCTAGATAGTTTCACCGCTGAGGTCATCCAACTGGGCAATCAGCTCATCGCCCACCGGCACGACCTTATGCCCTCCCTCACACCTCGAATCCAAGCTGCCCATAAACGCATCGCCCCCAACGGCGAAGAATTGCGGGTGGAATTAATACCAAGTGTAAAAAACGATTTTACCGCAGAATTGGAACTCACCCAAGATCGTGAACGAAAAAATGGAGCCACCATCATTGGGCCACACCGAGATGAAATAGCCCTGCTACTACACGATCGACCCGCCGCCGATTATGCCAGTGAAGGCCAAAAGCGAACAATCGCTATCGCTCTCAAAATTGCTCAAGCCGAACATCTCACTGAGATACACGGTGCCCCTCCTGTTTTATTGATTGATGATGTGATGGGCGAATTAGACGAGCATCGTCGCCAAGGTTTTCTACCTCTGCTTGAAAAATGTGGATCTGGCCGTGGCCAAGTGTTTATGACCTGTACTGAAGAAAACTGGCCCCATGATTTGAGCAGAGTTCTGCAACGCTGGAAAATACATAACGGCACTCTTCAGCCCTGCTAACAAAACAACAAGGCCGCTGGGGGAACGTCCTCCAACGGCCTGTCTTTCGTCCATTCGGTAGTAGCTCGACCTGTAATCGAGCTGCTGTCAATCTGAACAAAACCAATGGCAACCGAATGGCTCGCAAACAACGGTTATGTGACGGTTCAGAATTTGGTAATTATTCTAAAGCCCCGAGCACTTCCTCGACCACGTCGGAAGCGTCGCCGAAGCACATGCGGGTGTTTTCCTTGAAGAAAAGCGGGTTGGCCACGCCTGCGTAGCCGGTGGCCATGCCGCGTTTAAAGACCACTACGGCCTTAGACTGCCAAACCTCCACCTGCGGCATGCCGGCGATCGGGCTTTCCGGATTTTCCAAGGCATCCGGGTTCACAATATCGTTAGCGCCAATCACAAGCACTACATCCATTTCCGCCAGATCAGGATTGATCTCTTCGCGGCCGAGCACGATGTCGTACGGCACATCAGCCTCAGCAAGGAGCACATTCATGTGGCCCGGCAATCGACCGGCCACTTCGTGGATCCCGAAATAAACCTCAGTATCGTCATCGCGCAGTTTTTGGGTCAGCCGACTCACGCCGTGCTGGGCTCGCGCCACCGCCATGCCGTATCCCGGCACAATCGCCACTTTCTCGGCCTGCCGCAACAGATCGGCCACCTGTGCCGCCTGTACGACTTGGCAATCCTCCGCCCCCTTGCTTTCGCCCGAGCCACCACCGCCACTGGATGAAGCGATGCCGCCAAAGATCACGTTGGCAAACGACCGATTCATGCCCCGGCACATGATGTAGCTGAGAATGGCGCCACTGCTGCCGACTAAGGCACCAGTAATGATCAGCAAATTATTGCTCAACATGAATCCCGCCGAAGCCGCTGCCCAGCCGGAGTAGCTATTCAGCATGGACACCACCACCGGCATATCCGCTCCGCCAATGGCTACAATCAAATGCACACCCAGGACACAGGCAATGGCCGTATTCCAATATAGCCAAAGGAGTTGATCCTCCGGCGCGTCTGCTTGGCAAAACTTTACGCCGCAATAAACAATGGCGGCAAGCATGCCGAGGTTGATCAGATTGCGCCCCGGCAAAGTGAGTGCCTTGCCGCTGAGTGTGGCGGAAAGTTTGCCCCATGCGATAATGGAGCCAGTAAAGGTGATCGCCCCAATAGCAATGGCCACATAGGTTTCGATCTGGTGAATGAGATGCTCCACCCCTTCGGAATTGTCGCCCTTCAAAAACTGCGCAAAGCCCACCAGCACGGCAGCCAATCCGACAAAGCTATGCAAAATGGCCACCAGCTCAGGCATCTTATCCATGGCCACGCGGGAAGCGACGATCGCGCCCAGCACAGCCCCCAGCGCAATCACGGCGTAGACCAATGAATGCAACCCACTCGCCATTGCCATCGCCACCAGAATGGCGATGGCCATGCCAATGATCCCGCAAAGGTTGCCGCTTCGGGCCGTTTCCTGTTTGGCCAAGCCGGCCAGACTGAAGATGAACAGCACGCCGGCAATCAGGTAAACTATATGTGCCATCTGCTCGGTCATGCCTTGCCTCCTTTCCGGTCCTTATCCGAACGGAACATTTTCAGCATGCGATGGGTTACGAGAAAACCACCGAAGACATTGATACTGGCCACCAACACGGCCACCAACGACAGCCAAAGGACTGCTTTGGAAACAGTGGTAAGTGCCAGTAGAATACCCCCGAGCACGATGATGCCACTAATCGCGTTGGTTACCGCCATGAGCGGGGTGTGCAGTGAATGGGTCACGCCCCAGACCACGTTGTAGCCGATGACGCACGCGAGCACGAACACGGTGTAGTGCTCAATGAAATCCTTGGGTGCCTTGGCACCCACCAGCAACGTGAGCCCCAGAATGGCCGCGGCGAACATGTATTTTCCCACGCCGCTATCTTCCGGCTCATTCATCGTCACTGGCGCGGCTGCGGTCGTGCCGGGCTTGGGCTTGTCCGGTTGCGGAATGTTCTCCGGCGGCCAGTGGGTTTTGCCTTCCCGCGTGATGAGCATGCAGCGGATGATGTCATCCTCCAAATCCACGCTCATCTCGCCTTTGGGTGACAGCAGGGTTAGAAAGCGTGTCACGTTCTGGCCTAGGAAATCACTGGCTTGCCGCGGCAGTTCGCTCTCAATCAACGTGGGCCCAATAATGGTGACACCCTTATGATCAACCACTTCGCCGGGTTGGGTTAGTTCACAATTGCCGCCGGCCCGCGCGGCCAAGTCCACAATCACGCTTCCGGGTTTTAACGCCTCCACCACTTCCTTGGGTAAAAGCAGCGGCGCCGGTTTGCCGGGAATGAGCGCGGTGGTGATCACCAAATCCGTGTTGGCCGCCTCTTTCTGGAACAGCTCGTGTTGGGCATCTTGACTCTTCTTGCCCATCTCTTTGGCGTAGCCGCCGACGCCTTCACCGGATTCTTCTGATTCGATCTCCAGAAATGTGGCCCCCAAGCTTTCCACCTCTTCTTTCACAGGCGCCCGCACATCAAAGACCTTCACTTGCGCCCCTAGATCGCGAGCAGTAGCAATAGCCGCCAAACCGGCTACACCGGCGCCGATGATCAACACATTCGCCGGCGGCGTCCGGCCGGCAGCAGTGATTTGGCCTTTAAAATAACGTCCGTAATGTTGCGCGCCATTTAGCACAGCGCGGTAGCCCGCAATGCCGGTTTGCGAGCTGAGCACATCCATCGGCTGCGCCCGGGTGATGCGCGGCACGCAGTCCAAGGCAAATGAAGTAATGCGCTTGGCCTCCAGCCGCTGAATCAGCACGGGATTTTGCGCAGGATAAACCAGACTGATCAGTGCGCGACCTTCGGGGAGCCGGTCAATTTCTGTGTCATTCGGGGCGTGAACCTTGAGAATCAGCTCCGGCTCGGTCCAAGCCGTGGCGGTATCCACCACCTTGGCCCCGGCAGATTCATAGGCGGCATCGGAGGCACTACAGCGGTCTCCCGCGCCCTGCTCCACCCACACCTTATGCCCGGCGGCCACCCATTTCTCCACCGCCTCGGGCGTGGCAATCACACGGCGCTCCCCCTCGAATGTTTCGCGAACAATACCGAGCTTCATGCGCGATGAGCCTCCACAAATCGAGGGGCACCCACGGCAGCCTTGTGCTGAACAAACTGATTCACCGAAACGGTCATGCTGAACTGCGAGCGTCCTCCCGCAGCGCGGGAAGTTTGTCATGCGATTGCCAAATGAAAAAGCCTTATTTATCAAGGGCCGCTTGAACGCGCCGCCGGTGCCTGCTACCTTCCACGCCATGCGGATTCTTTCCGGCATCCAACCTTCCGGCGCGCTGCATGTAGGCAACTACTTCGGCATGATGCAGCCGGCCATTGAACTCCAAGACGAAGGCGAGGCGTATTATTTCATAGCTGATTACCACTCGATGACCTCGCTCTATGATGCAGATCAACGCCGCCAGAATACGCAGGATGTGGCGCTGGATTTTCTCGCGTGCGGGCTGGATCCGGCCAAAGCGGTGTTCTTCCGCCAGAGCGATGTACCCGAAGTCACCGAGTTGACCTGGCTGCTCACCACGCTCACGCCCATGCCGATGCTGGAGAATTGCCACAGCTACAAGGACAAGCTCTCCAAGGGGCTCAAGCCCAACCATGGCCTGTTTGCCTATCCTGTCCTGATGGCGGCGGATATTTTGATCTACGACAGCAACGTCGTACCCGTGGGCCGCGATCAGAAACAACACGTGGAGGTCACGCGCGATATTGCCGGTAAATTCAATCAGACTTATGGCGAAACCTTTGTAATACCAGAACCACGCATCCGCGATGAGGTGGCCGCGGTGCCTGGCACTGACGGCCAGAAAATGAGTAAGAGCTACGATAACACGATTGAGATTTTTGGGGCTGAAAAACCGCTACGCAAAAAAGTGATGCGGCTAGTCATGGATAGCCGACCACCGGAGGAACCCAAGCCAGATGCAGAAAAGAATATCGCCATCCAACTGCTCAAACTTTTTGCGACTGAGGAAATAGCCAGTGAAACGGAAAATAAATTGCGCGGAGGTGGGCTGGGCTATGGGGACTTAAAGAAAACTCTCTTTAAACATTACTGGGAATACTTTACCGAGGCGCGCGCCAAGCGTGCTGAGCTGGAGAATAATTTGGACTACGTGGATCAAGTATTACAGGAAAGTGCCGAGAAAGCACGCGCACTAGCTTCAACAGTGGTTGACCGAGCCAAGAAAAACTGCGGGTTGAGTTAGGCAGTTACTTCGTGGGGTTGCTGTCGATCACGGCAGTGCGATCCCCCACGGAAAAGGTGTCATGCGCCATGGCCGTAATATGACAGTCCCCGCACTAGCGCACAGGGAAAAAAGGTTGCGAAATGAACCTGAATCGCTAGGGTTCGCGCAAGTCCACTGACTACCACAAAGGCCTCGGCCTGCCGGGAAATAAAATCCAAACACTATAAATCAGACTATGAAAAACCTCATTGCACTCATTGCCGTAATCTTCGCGGTAAACGTACAGGCCGGCGAATACCCGGACATCTCCATCGCTGACCTCGAGAAAGCAATCAAATCCGGCAAGGTTGCCGTCATCGACGTGAACGGCGCTAAATCCTTCACCACGAGAGGCCACATTCCGGGCGCCGTGTCCTTCAGCAACAAGGACGCGTTGGCCAAGCAGCTATCCAAAGTGGGCAAAGACACCCTGGTAGTGGCTTACTGCGGCAGCTCCCGTTGCTCCGCCTACAAGCGTGGCGCCTCCGCCGCTGAAGAGCTTGGCTTCAAAAATGTGAAGCACCTCTCCGCCGGCATCGCTGGCTGGCTCAAAGCCGGCAAGAAGGTTGAAAAGAACTAGAATTTCTATCACTTCAACAAATTCAAAGGCGCCCTAGGGCGCCTTTTTTTATTAGGCAATCAAGAGAGGTGACGAGTCCCGCCCCTTATTCCAATGCCTTGTACGGGGCGAAGGTAGCGGTGAGGATGCTATGGATCACCTGCTTCTCGGCGGAGGGAAGATGCGCCCCCAGGGCGTGATCGGTGGTAAGGGCGGCTCGGAGATTGTTCAACACCGCCGTTTTCAATGCCGTGGGCAATCCGGTGAAGGCTGCGCTGTGAATCATGTAGCTGCAGCGGTGCTTGAACATCCGTGTGCGCAAATCTAATTCGCGAAGCGACACGCCTTGCGGCGTCTTGCGCGCGCGGGCCAAAAAGAATTGTTTCAAGGCAGTGTCACCATCCAGTCCGCCGGCGGGCAACGGAGTTTCCTCGGTAAACAACAGGTAATGCACCAGTGTCTCGCCATATTTCTGAATGACAGCCTCCGCCTCGCCGGCAGCCAAGGCCGCGCGAGTGTCGTAAGTGGCCTTGATGGCGCGATTCACAAATCCCACCTGATGTTCCTGCAGTAAGTGCGCCAACACATCGCTGGTGGCCACGGGGTAGGTTTCGGAGCGATAGTTTTTGGCCGGCGGATTCGGATACGTCTTGATGGTGCCGGCTACAAATTCGCCCACCAGATTGCCCTTATGTTGCTCGATACCGTGCCGACCGGTCAAGTGCCAACCACCGAAGCGGTCCTTAAAGGGAATCGCATGGCCCGTGCGGTCGTTTCGGAACGATTCCAGACTCCCTCCGCCATTGGCCGGCACCACGCTCTTTAGCAACAACCCCGGCACTCGGCCGATTTCAAATTCCGCATGGCAATTAAAACACCGTGCACTGCGCTCCACCTTGACCGGCGCGGATCCGCGCGGAATATCGAAGATATAAAAGATACCGCCCAGCCTCGGATCGATCGACACAATTTCCAGCTGACCGCCCGGCACCCAACCTACGTAGATATCCTCATTAAAATACAGCGCGCGCGGGTTGCGTGGGGATATACGCCGCAGCTGCAGGCTCGTGGTGGAAAACACCAACGTTTGCGAGGCTGGCGAAATATCCAGTGCCCTTAACAGGCTAATGACGAAGGCCTTTTCACTGGCGCGATCCAGCGGGATGCGGCCGCCTTCGAGTGCCGACTTGAGCTGCGTGAAGCGATCGCGCGGCGGGTGTTCCCAATAATTGTGCGGCGCCTTTTCAAAGTCGCGCAGGCGCTTGGCCGCTTCGGCAGGCCACGCCAGCCACAGGAGGGTAAGCAACAACGCGCGATTCATGAAACTCTGACGGGCGACAGGCGTTAGGGGTTCAATTTCAACGCCTCAATTTGTTTGAGGTCAAAAGCTTCCAACAGACCGAAGCACATCATTTCCGGCAGATGATTCGCCCCGCGATTTTCGGTGAGCACTTCCTTGAGCGATTGCATGGGATCATGCAGGGCAACCGACTGGATTGCCTCGGTTTGCACCGCCGCCAAACGCGCCGCCACACTGAGACGCGGACCGACCGATTGCAGTCCCACCGGCTCGCCATACGCCTCCGCCGCCCAGTCGGCGATTGCCGCAATCTGTCCGGCCTGCACTCCCAAGGCGCGCTCGCCCACTGCATGCATCAGGATCACATGAAGAAAATCGCGGCTCTTGATCTTGGATTCACCAAAGAAAAACGGATCCAAGGCCACCACCCGATAGCCGTCCTTCATGAGTTGGGTGACCGCAACGGTTTGTTTTGCCCGCCCTTCATCGGCGATCAACAGCGTGGTCGCCTTGACCTCCGGCGGCGTAAACACCGTCGCCGGCACCGTCCAGTCGCGACCAAGGGAAAATTGAAAATGCACCACCCCGCCTTCGCCGCCGACCTTCTCGGCCGTCGCCGTGTACTCCTTGGCGTGAATAATCTCCAGCAACCGTTTGCGTTGCTCAGCCGTACTACCTGTTTGCGGCTTGGGCAGGTCTTTCATCAACCCGAGCGCGATGGAGTTGAAGGAATGATTATCCTTCGGCAACGGCACAACCAGATCATCGTAACTTTTCACCTCCGCTTCACTGGGAATTTCCCGCGCATCAAACGAGGTGTCCCCGGGATAAAACACATCGCCCATGAACCGGTACAATTGCTGGCGGTTATCCACGCCAAAGTTGTGCGAGCCAGGTTTGTGATTGATGTGAGTTCGCAAATAATCCCGTCGATCCAGCAGGCTGAAAATCGGTGCTGCCGCATCAATCAACGGCGGCAGCGCATGACCGGCCGTGAAGCAGCAGCGATCGTACGCGTTGTTGGTCAGCAACGCCGCACGATCAGCAAGCATAGCCGTGAGGTGCGTGTAATCCGCGTATACCGCGAGATCGTTGGGCGTCTGTTCCGAGTCGCCCAAATCCTTGCCGTGCCGGACGCGCGTCTTGAAGCTTGAATAGCCGGCCACCGGATTGGCCAGCTTCACCCGTTCATCCAGTGAGCTGATAAAGATCGTTTGCCAACCGCCACCGGACAGACCGGCCACAGCCACGCGATCCGGGTCGGCATTCGGATGCGCCAGCAGCACATCAAGTCCCTTGCTCATGTTCAGGTAAAAAGGTGCGATGCCCGCCACTCCGCAGAGATCCAGCTGCGCCATCTGATAATGCCCCATGCGGTTAGCGAATTGCCCCATGCCGATCCATTCCACATTCAGCGCGATCATGCCGCGCTTGGCTAGGTTAATGCAGCGGAGCTGCTTGTAATCCGTCGCCTTACCCGTGCGCGCGTGCCCGTTGACATTCAGCACCACCGGCACTTTCCCCTTCAACTCCAGTGGCTCGTACAGCAGTGCCGGAATCCACCATTCCGGCACCGCCTCGAATCTCAGTTTTTTAATCCGGTATCCGGGCAGATCTTCAATCGTCTTGCCCCATTCAACCCGCAGCGGGGTACCCCGCCATTCCGCCGCGCCGCCGCGAAACACCACGCGATCGAGCACCTGCTTGCGAATGGCTGAGGCCTCGGCCTGCCATTCCTCGGCCGTGCGCACCCGCGGCATATCCGGCACACGGGTCTCGTTGAACACCTGCACCTCTTCCAGCGCGAGATCTGGCCCAATGATCTCCTCCGACAACGCCGTCGTCACCTCCTCCGCCGTCACCGGCTCCACATTTGCCACCCGTTTTTCCTCCGCCAATGCCGCCTTTAAAAACAACGCCCGACTCCCCGGCGTCCGGCACATCTCGCACTCCTCCGCCTGGTCGGAATCAGAGTTTGCTTGGACACTGATGGGATACTCCGCATTTGTGCACCCCAAGGCCACCAACAAGATTCCCGCAATTATGGATCGAATTAGATCACTCATGCCTGTGGGAACACACTACGGGGTTCGTCTATGTTTGGCAATTGAGGACTTGGGCATTCCAATAATCCTATTATCCACTTTCTTTTGCAGAATATTCTGCTAGAAACAAGGTCCCAGCGCGGCAGATATTGGATCTGCCATTAGTCCTATTTTAGGAAAATTTGATATGAATTATCTTATCAAGCGCGGGGAAACCGAGGCAGGGCCATACTCTCATGAGCAGATTCAAGC
Source organism: Verrucomicrobiales bacterium (assembly GCA_003517285.1). Lineage (GTDB taxonomy): Bacteria > Verrucomicrobiota > Verrucomicrobiia > Limisphaerales > UBA1100 > UBA1100. The sequence goes on along the minus strand of DPAW01000028.1, from coordinate 1,020 downwards.
CTGGATCAACGAGGGACTGCTCACTCAAAACGATTTCGGCCGCCCGGAACATTCCCAGGAGTGGCTCCCGCTTCAGGCGGTGATCCCATCCATCAGTCCTTCTTCCTCGCCAAAGACGATCAATGCCCCAGCTCAGGCTCCCCAACAGAATTCTTTGGGGATGATTGCGGCAATAGTGGGCATGTTCGCCCTGTTAATGGGCGGGGGTATTGCAGGCGTTATATATTATACCAAAAAAGAGAAAGAGCCAGATCCTGAAGCAAACTTCGCGGAGCCCCCCAAAAAACCGAAAACCTCCCCGACACAAGCATCAGCTCAAGAAACGCCGCCCAATTCGAACACCACAGACCTTGTTTCCTTCCCTCTACTTCCCGAGCGGGAACGTTTGCCGGTTTCCTTAACCCGATTTCTGCCCGGGAAAAAACTCCATTATATTCTCCCCGATTCCGAAGAGCCGACGTGGACGGAATTCCTGACTGACGGCTCAGCCAATACAGCCGATTTCAATGGGCAGGCTCAGTATACAATTGAAGAGAAGAGCGTCACCATAACCCTCCAAATCAATGAGACACTGACCTCACAATACAAGTTTACCTTTCCCAAGATTCCGGTGGATACTGGAGACACATTGGAGGTGGGCTCCGATCAAGGCCTTGCCAAAGTCACCAAGGTCGAGAGCAATCTTTCAGGTTCCTCGCTGCTACCCCCGCCGCAAACAGTGGAAATCAAACCTCCATTTGATCCCGAGCAATTGTTGATGCGTGCCGATTCGGGGGAAGCGGCAGCCCAAGCACTCCTTGCCCGTTGTCATCATATTGGGTGGTATTTCAAAAAAGACGAATCCGAAGCATTGAAGTGGGCACAAAAGGCTGCGGCCCAGGATCATTTGGCGGGTAAATACACACTGGCCATGCTCCAGCTTACCGCCCAAAAAATCGTACGTGATGAACCGGCGGGTTTAGCCCTTTTGGAATCTATTATGCCTCAGATCAGGGCCGAAGCGGATAAGGGTAACCCCTG
>DPAW01000045.1 GCA_003517285.1 Verrucomicrobiales bacterium | reverse complement strand
TTTATTGGTCCTCACTGGCCAGCAGTCGTTCGGCATCAATGGCCGCTGCGCAGCCCATACCGGCCGCAGTAATGGCCTGCCGGTATACCTTATCCGAGCAATCGCCCGCCACAAAAACGCCCTCCAAATTGGTGCGGGAGCCTTCCTTTCGCAAAATATAGCCAGCATCGTCCCGGTCGAGCTGGCCTTCGAAGATTTGCGTATTCGGCACGTGGCCGATGGCAATGAACACGCCAGCACAGTCGAGCGTGCTTTCCTCACCGGTTTTGTTGTTTTTCAGGCGGACCCCGGTAACCTTGTCCTCGGCTTCGCCCAGAATCTCTGCGACTTCTGAATCCCAGACCGGCTCGATCTTGTCATTGGCCAGAGCGCGTTCGGCCATCACTTTGGAGGCGCGAAGCTCGTCCCGGCGATGGATAAGGTACACTTTGCTGGCAAACCGCGTCAGGTAAGTGGCTTCTTCGCAGGCTGAATCGCCACCGCCCACTACGACCAGCGGCTGATCGCGGAACATCGGCAGCGCGCCGTCGCAGGTAGCGCAGTAGGTGACGCCCTTTTTATCGAGTTTCTTCTCGCTCTCCAAACCAAGATGACGATGGCCGGCGCCGCTGGCCACAATCAGAGTTTGCGCCAGCATTGGCTCGCCATCCACAGTGAGCGTGAACGGCCGTTCGCTGAGATCTACGGATTCCACCGTGCTCCCAAAACGGACCTCTGCACCAAAGCGCTCGGCTTGTTGTTGGAGTTTGATCATCAGATCCGTCCCATCAATACCCTCCGGCCAGCCGGGGAAATTCTCAACAATGCTGGTGGTGGTCAGTAATCCGCCGGGCATGGCGCCAGTGAGCACCACGGGTTTGAGTTGGGCACGGGCGGTGTACAAGGCTGCTGTAAGGCCGGCGCAGCCGGAGCCGATGATAACGACTTTCTCGATCTCGTTCGACATGGGGGGGCTACGCTACGCAGCCGCTTTGCCGATGGCAAGTGGAAGCTTCCAGAGGCGCTGAAGGAACGTTACTTGGCGAGAAAAACTTCCTCGTTGTCTTTCTTGGGCGCCGCAGGAGCTTCCTCTGTTTGGAGGTCGCCATTGCGTTCCGGGGTTTCGGTATTATCGGAGCCGAATTTCACGCTCACGATCCGACTCACGCCCCGCTCCTGCATGGTCACACCGTACAACACGTCCGCCGCCGAAATAGTGCGTTTGCTGTGGGTGATAACAATGAACTGCGAGTGCGCGAGAAATTCTTTGAGCTTCTGGACGTAGCGCTCGATGTTAGCATCATCCAAAGGCGCGTCCAACTCGTCCAGCACACAAAACGGGCTGGGCTTGACCTGATACAGCGAGAACAGCAAGGCCACGGCCGTCATGGTCTGTTCGCCGCCGGATAACAGGCCGATACGGTGAAGTTTCTTGCCCGGAGGTGAAGCGACGATTTCCACGCCGGCTTCCAGCACATCCTCTTCCTCGGTGAGCACCAAATCCGCGCGTCCGCCGCCGAACAGGTCCGGGAACATTTTCTGGAAGTTGGCGCGCACCTTCTCAAAGGTTTCGGCGAACATTTCGCGGGATTGCTTGTCGATGCGCGCAATTACCTCTTCGAGCTCGGTCTTGGCGTTCACCAAGTCTTCGTGCTGCGAGTTGAGGAAATTGAAGCGTTCTTCTACCTCCTGATATTCGTCGATTGCCACTAGGTTCACCGGGCCCATGCTTTCTATCTTAGACTGCATCTCCTCGACTTGCGTCCGGACAGTGTCCCAGTCGGTTGCAACCTCAGTCCCAGCAGTGGATTCTGCAGTCGTGACGGTCTCGGTGGTGGTCTGGCCGTCGGCAGTGATGTTGATGGTCGTCACATCGCCCTGCACTTCCCGCAAATCGAGGTCGTATTTTTCCTTTATCCGATCAACGAGCTGCTCTTGCTTCATCTGTTTCTGAGTGACTTCCACTTCGATCTCGCCTTTCCGCTCCTGCATTTCGGTGAGCGAATTGCGTTTATCCGAGAGCTCCATCTCGCGGCGTTCAGCATCGGCTGCCTGCTTATTGCGGTCTTGAGTGAGCTCGACGGCCTTCTCGCTAGTCGCCTCACGACCCACGCGTAAGCGTTCGATCTCCCGGCGGGATTCGGCGTTCTGGGACTCAAACTGCACTTTGCGTTCGGAACTTTCGCTGAGCGTTTGTTGAGCGCGCTCCAAAGTGCGCTGCAACTCGGCCAATTGTTGTTCCATTGGCGCTTTTTGATCCTGCAGCGAGGATTCCCGTTCCTCAGCCTTGGAGAGAGCCACCTTGGCTTCGGTTAACTCTTCTTGAGCTGTTTCACGATGGTTCCGTTGTTCCTGAATGAACGTTTCGTGGCCCAAGATTGATTCCTGAATCTGATGATCCTTCTCTTCCATTTGGCGAATACGGACATTCAACTCAATGGATTTGCCTTTGGAAGTTTCCTCCTGTTCAGCAAGATTTTGCACCTCAAACACCACCGCCTCAATTTTTTGTTCGAGCACCTGCCGCGAGTTTTGCAACGCCTTGAATTCGCCTTTGCGTGTAGCAATGGCTACCTCGCGGTCGCTGAGTTCATCACGGGCATTTTGCAGGCTGGCCTGAAGTTCGGTTTGTTCAGCCAGCAACTGACCTTTGACGCGGCTGGATTGATCGATTTGGCGGCCCAGCGCGTTCAGCTGAACTTCCAGTTCGTCGATTTGGTTTCGGCGCGCGAGCACGGAGTGGTGTTCCTTGCCCTCGCCTTGCCCGCCGGTATAGACGCCCAGTTGGCTGAGTGATTCACCCTGGCGAGTGACGTAATCAAAACGTCCTGGGCTCATTCGCCAGAGGCGTGTGGCGGTTTCCAGTGAATCCACAATCAGGGTGCGGCCCAGAAGCGTTTGCAGGAGTGGCTGGATGCGATCATCGGTTTCGACAATGTCGAGAGCATGCACGGCTCCTTCCGGGATATCGGCGGGCGGAATGGCCCCGCCGCGCTGACGCAGAAGTTCCAGAGCCACAATGCTGGCCCGACCCTGCTCGCCCTGAGCAAGGCGATGGAGCATTTGATCGGCGCTTTGCGATTGCTCGGTGATTACGAGCTGCAGGTTAGCGCCCAAGGCGGCCTCCAAGGCGCGGACATGTTCGTCCGGCACGCGGATTTGATCGGCTAGTGAACCGATGGCACTGTCGAATTGTGTTAGGACAGTTTGGGCACCCGCGCTAAAGCCTTCCTTGGATTCGATGAGCTGCTTCAGTACATCCTTGCGCGATTTCGCCTCGGCTTGGCGTTGGAGTAATCCATCCAAATCCTCCTCGGTATCGGAAAGATCGGTACAAATTACGGACAAGCGCGCTTGCCGTTCCTCAACTGTTCCGCGGTGGGTTTCCACATGCAGCGAGTCGTCCTCCACACTGCGCTCGAATTCCCCTAGGCTGGTCTCGAGTTTGCCTCGCTCCTCCTCAAGTTGAATCTTCTCGGCGGAGAGCTTTTCAAGCCGTGCCGCGTTGCCTTGTTTCTGCAACTCAAGCGCGTTGAGCTCATTGCGGGAGCTGGTCAGGCGCTGGGTGAGTTGGGTGGCCTCATTGTTGGTGTCGTGGAGTTCGGTTTGGCGTTGGTTGATCTCGGATTCGGCAGTTTCAACGATGCCGCGTTTTTCAGTGACGTGCTGGTGTGCGCGATCGAGTGCGTAGCCGGAATCGGCCAGTTGCTGGTTGATACCCTCCAGCTCGGCGTCCACTTGTTTGCGGCGTTCCTGCGCGCCGGCAATATCGGTTTCCGCGTCAGCATGTTGGGCGTCGAGTTCCTCCATGCGTTGCTCATTGTACTGAATGCGGTTTTCGTGGCGCTCCACTTCTGCCTTTAGTTCCAACCCGCGTTGTTGGGTGGCGCTGATCTGACGATCTAGTTTCGTGAGAGTTTGGCGCAGTTCCTTGAGGGCGACTTCCTCTTCGATGATCCCAGAAGAATTATTTTCGAGTTTGTCGCGGATGTGTTCGGATTCCTTGCGAATTTCCTGCAGCTCGACATCGATGGCGTCGAATTCATGGCGGGCAAGCTTGGTTTCCAGCTCACGCAGTTCGTCCATGATCTTCTGGTAACGTCGAGCCTTGCCGGCCTGACGTTGGAGCGAGCCGATCTGGCGTTTGACCTCGCGTATGGTGTCCTCCAGCCGCAGAAGGTTTTGCTCGGTGTAATCGAGTTTGCGCAGGGCCTCTTTTTTCTGCTGCTTAAACTTGGTGATGCCGGCCGCCTCTTCAAAGACCACGCGGCGTTCCGAAGGCTTGCTCTTGATGATGTTCGTGATCTGGCCTTGGGCCATTATGCTGTAACTGTTCCGGCCGATGCCGGTGCCCATGAACAGTTGCTGAATATCGCGCAGCCGGCAGGAGGCGCCGTTCAGAAAATATTCGCTACCGCCATCGCGGAACACGCGGCGGGTCACAGTGACCTCGGTAAAGCTCAGGTCCACTCCGGCGGCCTTGAGGTTTTCCTCGTCCATATCGCCGAGGGTGATTGAAACCTCGGCCATACTGGTGGGCTTACGACCATGAGCGCCCTCGGTGCCGCTGAAAATAACATCGGCCATTTCGCCGCCACGCAAAGCTTTTGCAGATTGTTCGCCCAACACCCATCGAATGGCGTCGGAGATATTCGATTTACCACATCCATTGGGGCCCACCACGGCGGTGATGCCCGGCTCGAAATTCAGGGTTGTCTTGTCCGCAAATGACTTAAATCCAATGGCCTTCAGGCTTTTAAGATACATTCAATCCTCCTTATGCCCGCGGAAATGCGGACGCGGCGATAATCCGGGGAATGAGCGGCGGGGCCAAGTGGTTTTCCGCTTAGTTATCCACAATGCCCTGCGCTTCTGCCCGCACGGCTTCGGCTAATTCCTTGGGGGCAAGCACCGTGGCTTGGCTGCCCCAGCCGAGAATCCAGCGCTGGATATCCGAAAGATGGCTGAGCTGAAGAGAGAGTTCCACCGAGCCGTCCTTGAGGTTTTTGATCTGTTGAGTAGGGTGCCAGTTTTTCTCTTTGATAAAGGGCGCAACCATCTTGGTGAAACGCACGCGGATATTGTAGGATTCATCGCCTTTATATACTCCAAAAGAATCGGCGAGATAATTATCCAGAGTGAAACTGTCCGGACGCTCAAAGGTCTTGCCCGTGGATTCTACTTCCAAAATGCGAGTGGGCACAAAACAGCGGATGTCGCGCCGTTTGTGGTCGAAGGCGTAGAGGTACCACTCGTTGTTGATGTTCGCGAGTTGATACGGATCAATCACGCGCCCCTCTGGTTTTTGGTTCGGCTTACGATAACGGATCTTGAGCTGGCGGCGCTTTGCAGTGGCTTGGCTGACTCGGTCGAAGACCTCCACCTCCACTTCCGATTCACCGGTGTGCCGGAAAGACAACGCTTCATCCCATTCATTGAGATGAATACTAACGGCGTCCGGGAGGGAATCGGCGATTTTTTGGAACGCCGCCGACAGTCGTTTTTCAAAGACTGTACCGCGATAATTCTGTAATGCCTTTTCCGCGATCAACAGGGCAAAGAGTTCGCCCTCGTTGATCTGCAGCATGGGAAAGGAATCGACCGGGCGGGTGTACTTGAAGCCATTGTAGGCGGGATCAAACTCGATCGGTAAATCCCAGCGGTCGCGCATGAACTGGATATCGCGATGGATTGTCTTAGCGCTGACCTCCATTTTGCGAGCCAGGGTGCTGGCGTTGGGGTAATTGCCGCGATTGACCGACTCATGGATTTCCATCATCCGCTCC
>DPAW01000037.1 GCA_003517285.1 Verrucomicrobiales bacterium | reverse complement strand
TGGATTACTTTGGTGGCTTTGTCGTCACAGTTGGGCAGGAAATTGAGGATTTTGCCGCCACCTTCCGCGATGCCGGTGATGACTATAACGCGATCATCGTGCAGGCCATCGGCGATCGACTGGCGGAAGCCAGTGCCGAGTACATGCACAAAATCTTGCGCGATCAAAGCGGTATAGGGAGTGAAGAAGGATTTGCAGCTGAAACCAAATTGGACGAAGAACAGGCTCGATTCTTGATCAAGGAAAAATACCGAGGCATCCGACCGGCGGCGGGATATCCCTCCTGCCCGGATCACAGCGAGAAGGCTACGCTATGGAAACTGTTGGAGGCCGAGGAACGCACGGGGGCCACCTTAACCACTAGCTACGCCATGAATCCGCCCAGCTCGGTTAGCGGGTATTATCTAAATCATTCGGATGCCAAATATTTTAATCTTGGTCTGATTGGTGAGGATCAAGTGGCTGACTATGCCGCGCGCAAAAATATTTCCCAACCCGAAGCCGAAAAATGGCTTCGCCCGTACTTGGGGTATGATGAGGAATGAACATGAAAACAAAACGAGGAATGAACATGAAAACAAAACGAGGAATGAATACGAAAACAAACAAAGCGTTTACTCTGATCGAACTATTGGTGGTAATCGCCATCATTGGGATATTGGCAGGCTTGCTTTTGCCCACTCTGGCGAGGGCCAAGATGGTGGCTAAATCGGTCCAAAACAAAAACAACCTCAAACAAATCGCCGGGGCGTTTTCGATGTATTCGGATGATCACGGTGGCTTGGCCGTGGGCATTGGAGAATCCAGTGGTCGGTATTTTTTCGGTCAATATAACGGAGCCAGCGCGGAGGTGGATTATTCAGGCGGATATCTGAGTGAATACGTGAACAACAGCGAGAAGGTATGGCAGGATCCTGTATTCAATGCTTTTAGCAAACGCGCCAAGAAACGCACTTGCAGCTACGCCTATAACAGCCACTACCTCAATGAGATGGAGGAAAATGGTAACTGGTGGGATCCTGGCTATAGTTACGTCTACCGTGGGCTGGACACTCAGATTATGGAGAGCCCGGTGGAGACCGTGCTCTTTGGAGACTCCGCACGCAATTGGATGGGGCCGGTGGAGGAAAACTGGTTTTGGACGCCGCCTTCCCAGGCTCGCGCTTGGCCTGGTTGGGAAACGGCCTACACGCACTTTCGTCACAACGGTAAGGCTACTGTTCTGTGGGGGGATGGTCATGTGGAAATGGTGGCTCCGGATCAAACTTATCCCGTGAACGATGATCAGCTTGGTTACATTTGTGACACCGACGATCACTTGTTCAAGCCAGTGAAATAAGATGAGCAGCACGCAATACATCCTCATTGGAGTTGCTGTGGTGGGGATCGCCATATTTGGGTTTATGCGTTCCAATGAGAACGAATACGCCGAGCGCCCTATGGCACTGGATTCAGCCGAAGCCAAGGCGGCCCTAGCCATCTTCGAACAGCTAACGCAATCCACCAATGCCTTGACCGAGGTCATCAGCTCCAAGGCAAACCCCATGGTTCAGCAACGTTTGCTGCGTAGTGCCAATCAGCTTCAAACCGCCGGCTCCGTAGAACTCACCAGTGCGCATTGGACCGGAGATTATCTTAAGATTCAAATAAAGGCCGCGGAGGAGTTGCATTGGTTTACGCTAGAACAGGCCGCTGATGACGGCCTAAAACTACTGGGTGTGCAGGAATAGCATGAAAGGATCCAATCACATCCCCTGGCTGTTTGGCTTGATGGTACTCTTTACGGCCATGCGTTGGCCGGGACTACTGCCGTCAAACTTCAGTCCGGTGTATGCGATTTGTTTTTGTGCCGGGCTGTACCTGAGCGGTTGGCGGGCGTGGGCTGTGCCGTTGGTGCTACTGTTCGTCAGTGATTTGGTGATGAATTATTTTGTCTATCGGCCGATGGGCTACTCGGTGTTTTCAGCCGGCATGATTGGTTCGTATGCACTTTACCTGCTATTGATTGCCTTGGGATGGAGGTTGGGAGAAAAACAATCGCCGGCCGTATTGATTGGCGGCGGCATGCTGGGTGCGTGCGCGTTTTTCTTCGGAAGCAACACGCTGGTTTGGTTGGGCGATCCGATATACACGAAGACAGTGGCCGGTTGGGTGCAATCGGTAACCGTAGGTAAGGTGGGCTTTCCGCCGGCGATTTTGTTTTTCAGAAACTCGGTGGTGTCCGGAGCGTTGTTTACCGCGGTGATTATATTTGCCGTGCGGTATATCCGTTCTGTTGAAGCGGAGCGAGGAGACACAAGTTCCACCTTGCCTCAAAATAACTGAATGGATTTCTGAAAGTTGATTTGGGATGAGTTGGAACTCGTCTTTGCCGATTACGCTTCTCCGATTTGCGCCTGAATGGCGCTGATGATTTTCTCGCTCCACGCATCCAACGTGGCGGCGTCTTTGCCTTCGAGGAGGAGGCGAATTTTGGGTTCGGTGCCGGAGTAACGCAGCAACACGCGGCCGCCGTCGGCTTGCAGGGCGGATTCCGCCTCGGCCACGAGCGCGGGGACGCCTTCGAGTTCCTCAAGCGGTTTCTTCTCCGTCACGCGCAGGTTGGTAAGCTTTTGCGGGAAACGCGTCCAACACTGGGCCAGCTTGGAGAGGGGTTGTTGCTTGGCGGCCATGATGCGGAGTATCTGCAGAGCCGCCACGAGGCCGTCGCCGGTGGAGGCGTGGTCACTGAAAATCAGGTGGCCACTTTGTTCGCCGCCGAAATTATAGCCGTGCTGCAACATGGCATCGATCACGTGCTTGTCACCCACGGGCGTACGCACGGTGCGGCCGCCGGCCGCCTCGATGGCAGCGTCGAGGCCGGCATTGCTCATTACGGTAGTCACGAGGGTGTTATTGGCCAATGACCCTTCGGCCAGCATTTCCAGCGCGGCGATGGCCATGATGTCATCGCCGTCGATCAA
>DPAW01000325.1:39980-42374 GCA_003517285.1 Verrucomicrobiales bacterium | reverse complement strand
TCGCGGCATTGTTTTTTTCGCCTAAATTAGAGGCGGCAGCTAAACCCAATATCATTGTTATTATGGCCGATGATCTGGGGTACGGGGATATAGGCTGTTACGGAGCTAAGCCGAAAAATTTGAAGACGCCTCACATCGATAAGTTAGCCAAAGGCGGCGTTCGCTTTACCAGCGGGTATTGCTCGGCCTCCACATGTACACCCACACGCTTCTCATTTCTAACGGGAAAATATGCTTTCCGGCAGGAGGGTACGGGTATTGCGCCGCCCAATGGGCCGGCGGTGATTAAGCCGGGGCCGGAGACTTTGCCTAGTCTGCTAAAAAAAGCGGGATACAAAACCGCTGTGATCGGTAAATGGCATCTTGGTTTGGGTGGGCCAGATGGGCCAGATTGGAATGGCGAATTAAAGCCGGGACCACGCGAGATCGGGTTCGATTATAATTACCTTTTGCCGACCACGAACGATCGTGTGCCGCAGGTGTACGTCGAGAATCATCGCGTAAAGAATCTGGACCCCAAGGATCCGCTCTGGGTCGGCCGAATGAAACCGAGCCCGGACCATCCCACTGGAATTACACATCGGCACACCTTAAAAATGGACTGGAGCCACGGGCACAATTCTACGATCCATAACGGCATCAGCCGTATTGGGTTTTACACCGGCGGCCATAAGGCGCGGTTCCGCGATGAAGATTTGGCTGATGAATGGGTGATGCAATCAAACAAATGGATTGAGGCCAACAAGGATAATCCCTTCTTCCTCTTTTTCTCTTCGCACGATCTGCACGTGCCACGCATTCCACACGAGCGCTTTCGTGGTACGTCAGGCTTGAGCTATCGCGGAGACGTGATCGTGCAACTCGATTGGTGTGTGGGTGAGTTAGTGAAAACGCTCGATCGCCTCAAGCTCTCCGACAACACCCTCATCGTGTTTTGCTCGGATAACGGCCCCGTGGGCGATGATGGATACAAGGACGAAGCACTTGAGAAGATGGGTGACCACTCTCCCAACGGTCCTTTCAGCGGCGGCAAATACAGCGTGCTCGAAGGCGGCACGCGCACGCCGTTCATCACCTATTGGCCTGGCAAGATCCAGCCGCAGGTGTCCGATGAAATGGTCTGCACCATTGACCTCGCCGCCAGCTTCGCCGCGCTCGCCGGCGTAAAACTGCCCAAAGCCTCGGTTCCCGACAGCTTTAACCTACTTGGTGCGCTCCTCGGCAAGCAAGGCGCCAAAGGTCGCGAGCACCTCGTTCAACAGGACAATGGCCGCGGCGGTAACTACGGTTACCGCAAAGGTAACTGGAAACTTCAGCGCCACGATTCCAAACGCAAACGCAATGTCGTTGTGACCGCCAAGCTCGCGAACACTCCCGCCCCACGCTTCGCCCTGTTTGATTTGAGCAAAGATATTCAGGAAAAGAAAAACGTGGCCGAGCAACACCCCGAGGTCTTTGCCCGTATGAAACAGGAACTGCAGGATATCATCGATGCCGGCCGCAGCCGGCCGTGAGCACGCGCTGGTCCTCTGAACAACTCACCTTAGCCAATGGCGATGGGAAACCATAGGTTTGGGCATTCATGGATAGCACTATCGGAACACCATTTACGGACGAGGCCAGGCGCGTGTTGTTGTGCGGGTCGGGCGAGTTAGGCAAGGAGGTGGTCATTGAACTGCAGCGCTACGGCGTGGAGGTGATTGCGGTCGACGCGTATGCCAACGCGCCGGCGATGCAGGTGGCGGATCGTGCCCATGTGATCTCGATGCTCGACGGCGACGCGTTGCGGGCAGTGATTGAACAGGAACGGCCGCACTTGGTGGTGCCGGAGGTGGAGGCGATTGCGACGGATACGCTGGCGGCGATTGAGGCGTCGGGCGAGGTGGAAATTATCCCCACCGCGCGCGCCACGCAGCTGACGATGAACCGCGAAGGCATCCGGCGCTTAGCGGCTGAAGAGCTGGGACTACGCACGTCGCCCTTTGAGTTTGCCGCGACGAAAGAGGAATTTTTGGCGGCCATCGAGAACATCGGATTGCCGTGTGTGGTGAAGCCCATCATGTCCAGCAGCGGCAAGGGCCAAAGCACGGTGAAGACCGAGGCGGACATTGAATCGGCGTGGCAATACGCGCAGGAAGGCGGCCGCGCGGGTGCGGGCAAGGTGATCGTCGAGGGCTTTGTAGATTTCGATTACGAAATTACCCAGTTAACAGTTCGACACGTCGGCGGCACGAGCTTTTGCGATCCCATCGGCCACGTGCAGGTGGATGGCGATTACCGCGAATCGTGGCAGCCGCAGCCGATGACCGACACGGCGCTCGCCAACGCGCGCGAGTACGCGCAGAAAATCACGGACGCCCTTGGCGGCCGTGGCATCTTTGGTGTGGAGCTATT
>DPAW01000325.1:36584-39608 GCA_003517285.1 Verrucomicrobiales bacterium | reverse complement strand
GGCATGGTGACGATGATTTCACAGGACCTCCCGCAATTTTCCCTGCACGCACGCGCCATCCTCGGCCTGCCTATCCCGAACATCACCCAGCACGGCCCCAGCGCCAGCGCCGTTATCCTCGTGGAAGGCGAAAGCGACAACGTCCGCTTTGGCAATCTCAACGCCGCCCTTGACGTGCCCGACACGCAGCTGCGCCTGTTCGGCAAGCCGCACGTGAAAGGCAAACGCCGCATGGGCGTGGCCATCGCTCGTGGCAAAACCATCGGCGACGCCCGCGCCAAAGCCCGCGCGGCGGCGGAGTCGGTGGACGTGCAATTGTAATTGTCTTTTGGGAATCGAACCCAACGAACATCAAATCCGCCGTTTTCTGGGGAAATACAGCTATCACACTGATCACTCAGAATACTCTGAGAGCCCTAATTCTCCCAGGTTCTCCCTATGCCTGAATGATGTTGGGGTGTAAGATTCTCCGTTTCGATGAATCTCAGTGTTTCTTGTGGGAATGGGGGAGAACAATGGGATTGAGATGATGATCCTCTGAACTTCTCTGAATCAGGATGGCGGGGTAGGATTCTCTCTAGCAATGAAAGTGCTGATTTCAATTTTGATAGGCTTGTTGGTGGTGGGATGTGCTACTCCTGACAGCAACGTCACCGAAAAAGCAACTGATAAGCCAATTACCATTCGCGTAGCTGCCTTCAATGTGGAGTTTGGGCGAAATGCCACACCCGAAGCAATTGGCAGGATGTTTAAATCCTACAACTTGGACATCATTGGGTTTAATGAAGTGCCGGATGGTGACTGGACGGCTCGTGCAGGCAAGGCACTGGGCATGCAATACAGTTACGTGGGCAAAATCTCGTCCGCGAACCATAAGGATAAATACAAATCCATCCTTAGCCGGACGCCACTCGAGGATACAGCCGAGTATGATCTAAGTGTTGAGCGCAGGCGTTCATGGAATCCTGCGTCGGTTGTGAAAGCCGTTACAAAGATTGATGGTGTTGCAGTCGCAATTTACTCCCTTCATATTTGCCGTTCGACAGACAGTCATAGTTCGGGCCATGCTTACCGGTTGGCAAACGAGGTCTTGCCAAAAGAAAAGACGGATCGGGTTATGGTGGTCGGGGATTTCAATAACAATATGGGTGATGTGGCCATGAAGATGCTTGTGGCATCAGGGCTAAGACCGACCTGGAAGGACCTAAAGATCGATATCTCTAAGGAGTTTACCTATAACGCATTGAAGCCCGAACAGTCGAACATTGGGGTGATTGATCATATTTTTTACAATACTGGGTCCAGAGCCAGTACTAGGGATGGTGGAATAATTGAATTGAATAAGCCGTTGTCCGACCACAAACCCGTCTGGGCGGAAATCACTTTTCCCAGAGACTTAAAAAGGGTGAAGCAACCCAAGTAAAATAATTTCAAGATGCCAATCACTCTGCCACCGATCAATCGTCGTGAGTTCATCAGAGGCTCCTTTGCGTTTGGCTCTACGGCCATCATGTTGTCTCGGGGAGTTTCTGCCGCAGATAGGGATGGAGCTAACTTGGATCAAAACCGTGTGGCTTTGCTTGCGGACACTCATATCAGCGCCGACCCCAATCTTTCTTATCCCGGGACGAAGTGGCCTGGATCTCCCGTACCGGAACACGAGCATGAGAGCGTAAATATGGCGCAATGCCTTGCCGATGTGGCCAAGAACGTAATCGCCCTTAATCCCCGGCCCGCTCACTTGATCATCAACGGCGACTGCGCCATGAGCAGAGGAACGGAAGCCGAGTACAAAGAGCTTCTCCGGCTTCTCGAGCCGGTCCGTTTAGCCGGCATCACCGTTCACGCGACGATCGGTAATCATGACAACCGGGAGAATTTGTGGAAATTGCTTCCTTTCCTGAAAAAGGAACAGATGGGTGTTCAGGCGGGCGTGATTGAGTTACCCCATGCCAACCTTGTCCTCCTAGATTCCGGGAGAAAGGGAATTCTGGGAGAGAATCAATTGAGCTGGCTCGCCCGAGAACTCGACGAGCGGTCGGACAAGCCAGCTCTTGTATTCGGGCACTTCAACCCTTTCCCCAACAAGGGCGTACGTCCTATCAAGGGCATGAGTGATGGGTCGTCTTTGTTGAAACTGCTTAAGGACCGAAAGCATGCCCGAGCCTATCTTTATGGTCACACGCATGAGTGGCAGCATGCCCGGATGGAACATCTCCACGTCATTGGCCAACCGGCGGTTAGCTACTATTTTGGCAAAGGACATGCCCATGGATCGCTCGATATGAAACTTACGAAAATCTTCGCTGACTTAGAATTGCAATGCATAGACTCCAACCATAAACAGCACCTAGCTCGGAAGCGGATGAGTTTGAAAGAAAAGGGGGCGTAGGTTTTATCCATTCGATAAGCGAGACCATCAAACTGGATTCAGGTAGCGAAGCTTATGTCTTCAACCTCCTCTTTCCTTCACCCACTCAATCATCTCAGGCAACTCATCAATCACGATGAGACCCAATTCCTAGGAGATCACGCATATTTCGACACAGGTTACACAGTTGTCTCCATGTCAACGGGCTCACAGGCTCGTTCCTCCAGCGAGGGTAAATTCAAAGCGTTTGTTTGGTATTTGCAAATTGGGCGTTATTCCTGCTGCTCGCGCAAAGACGTAGAGACAGGGAGAATAATTTTTCTCTGTGCCGCTGCGTGAGGATGCTTCGCATTTGATTTTTTTCTGTTCAATGAGGACTTAGGGTGTGATTCTTTCACCATGAAATTCACCCCTTCCTCCCCGAAATCCGTGGCGACTTCGCGCCGTTCCTTTTTGAAAACCAGTGCCGCTCTGGGTGCGGCGGCAGCGTTGCCGTCATTTTCTATGCGCGCGGCGGCGAATAAGAATAGCGTTGTGCGCATGTTGCACATTGGTGTCGGCGGTATTGGCGGCATGCAGCGCGGGCAACTAAAGAACCACAAGAAGGTGGAGTTCGCGTTCCTGTGCGATGTGGATTCCAATCCGCTCAAGAA
>DPAW01000325.1:16550-36200 GCA_003517285.1 Verrucomicrobiales bacterium | reverse complement strand
TGAATGAATTTGATGCGGTGATCGTGGATACGCCGGATCATCATCATGCACCGATGATGACACGGGCGCTGGCGGCCGGTAAACATGTCTACGGCCAGAAGCCGCTGGTGCATCAGCTTGATGAGCTGCGTATGATCCGCGAGGTGCTGGCCAAGCGGCCGGAGCTGTACACGCAGATGGGCAACCAGCGCGCTTGTGGTACCGGCCGTATGCAGGCGGTGGAAATATTGAAAAGTGGCCAGCTTGGAAAGCCAGTCGAGGCTCATGTTTGGACTGGTACTGTTAAGCGAGGTCATTACTTTGATGATCCTTGGCGCGAGTTGCCTGCCGCCAAGCCGATTCCTGAAAATCTGGATTGGAAACTCTGGAATGGGCCACTTAACAAACCCATGCCGTACTCTGATGACATTGCCCCACGTCGGTGGCGTGGCTACTGGGAGACCGGTGGAGGTCAGCTAGCTGACTGGGGTTGCCACCTAATCGATCTCCTTTATTTCGCCTTCGATATGCCCGATCCCGAGGCGGTCATCACCTACACTCACCGACCGTCCAACGATAGCCACTCGGCCTACAACCGTAGTACGATTACATATCCTGGCGGGAAGGGCTTCGCACGTGATAAGTTCGTGATGCACTACAACGATCACGGTCTCAATCCCTCATGGGCAGCCTTGGGTTTGCCGGATATGAAGGAAGGCGCAAACCGGACACTGGTTGTTTGCACTGAAGGGACTTTGTTACTGGAACCCGGTGGCGGCATGAAAATCTTCCGCAAGGGTAAATTAGTTGCCAACGAGCCCAAGCCCAAGGTGGAGCCGCGCCATCACTGGCACGACTGGGTGGAATGTATCCTCGGAAACGAACGCCCGTTGTGGACGCCATTCGATATCGGTTCGCGTATCACCGAGCCCGCGCTGCTCGCCACTAAGGCCACCCGTTTCCCGGGCCAGGAACTACGTTGGGACGCGAAGAATTATCGCTTCACCAACCACGAGCAGGCCAACAAAACCATCTTGAAGCGCGACTACAACGCGGGCTTCGAACCGGTTTAATCAAATCTCTCCAGAGGCACAGAGGGCACAGAGAATGCTGCTCTGTGTCTCTGGAGTTTTCATTTCATGCGTAACTTTATTGCTTTCCTGCTCCTCGCCGTCACTGGCTGGGCAGCCAAACCGAATGTCCTGTTTATTGCCGTCGACGACCTCGCGCCGGCGTTGCGGTGCTATGGAAACCTGATCGCCAAAACACCGCACATTGATCGGTTGGCGGCAACGGGCGTGCGGTTTGATCGGGCGTACAATCAGCTGCCTCTCTGCAATCCTACACGTGCCAGCGTGATGACCGGATTGCGGCCGGACACGATCAAGGTCTACGATCTTGATCGGCATTTCCGCGATGAGGTGCCCAAGGCAATAACGCTCTCGCAGACCTTCATGCGCAACGGATGGTGGGCTGGTCGTGTGGGGAAGATTTACCATTACAACGTCCCGGCCAGCATTGGCACCAATGGTTTTGATGATCCGCCCAGTTGGCAGAAAACAGTGAATCCCAAGGGGCGCGACAAGACAGATGAAGCGCTAATCTTCAACGCCGAACCGCATCGTAAGATTAGCGCTGCACTCAGTTGGCTCGCAGCGGAGGGCGCGGATGAGGAGCAAACCGATGGCATGATCACCACCGAGGCCATTAAATTGATGGCGGCTAAAAAGAAGGAGCCGTTTTTTCTGGGGGTCGGGTTTTTCCGTCCGCACACGCCGTATGTGGCGCCGAAAAAATATTTTGAGATGTATCCGCTCAAGGACATGCGACTGCCTTACGCGCCCAAAAGCGATCGCGATGACATTCCCACGGCCGCCTTCGCGCACAACTGTCCCGTGCCGCACTACAATCTGGACGAACTGACGTTGCGTAAAGCGCTGCAGGCGTACTACGCAACCATTTCGTTCGTGGACGCGCAAGTCGGCCGGCTGATTTCCGCCCTGGATCAATTGCAACTGACCGACAACACCATCGTCGTGTTGTGGAGCGATCACGGGTACCACCTCGGTGAGCACAACGGTATTTGGCAAAAGCGCACGCTCTTTGAACAGTCCGCCCGCTCGCCTTTGATCATCCGTGCTCCCGGCATGAAGGGCAACGGCACAGCCAGCACGCGCATCGTGGAGTTCGTGGACATTTACCCGACGCTTACGGACTTGGCTGGGTTGAATAATCCTAAGGGCCTAGAAGGCCGCAGTCTTAAACCGCTCCTGCAGGATCCTCTCGCCGAATGGAACGGCACGGCCATCACGCAGGTGCTGCGCCCGGCAGACAAGCGATTGCCCAAGCCCGTGATGGGCCGCAGCATCCGGACCGACCGCTGGCGTTACAGCGACTGGTCCGAAGGTAACGCCGGAGTGGAACTCTACGACCATGCCGCCGACCCGATGGAATTTAATAACCTCGCCCTGAAACCCGACGTCGAGGCCAAGGCCGTCATGAAACGCCTCCGCAAACTTCTCGAGCCCAAAGCCAGTGGCAAAGTACCAACTACTCCCTTTAATCCTAAGCGTCTCTAATATGAAATTGCCTTTAATTTTCCTGGCAACCTGTATCGTCGCCCATGCAGCGGATTCTTTGTCGCCACTCAAGAAGGTGCCGCAAAATGTAACCGAGCTTTGGTCGGGGTACGATCCGCAGAAGGAGCCGCTGCGGACAGAAGTGGTGCGGGAGTGGGAAGAGGATGGAGTGGTGATTCGTTATCTACGTTATTACATCGGTACCTTTAAGGGTAAGTCGGCGTGGATGGCGGCCTTTTATGCATTCCCTAAAAACGCGAAGAATTTACCCGGCGTATTGCACATGCACGGAGGTGGACAACGGGCCAACTTAACTTTGGTGAAATTCCATGCCTCTCAAGGGTACGGTGCCTTGTCAGTGAACTGGGGAGGCAAGCCGATGGAAGGGTCCAGACCCGGTGAGGCCAATACCGATTGGGGGGCAGTGGATCCCACCCAGAATAATGTGCAGGGTTATTTTAATTTGCTGCCAGGCGAAAAGTTTTTGGACGCGCAGGAGTCGCCACGAAACTGTAACTGGTTTCTGATCACCCTTGGTTGTCGGCGTGGGTTGACGTTTCTGGAACAGCAAACGGAAGTTGATGGGAAACGATTGGGAATTCGCGGACATTCGATGGGCGGAAACCTTACCATGTATGTCGCGGGTTCAGACTCGCGCGTGAAAGTGGCTTCGCCATCAGTAGGGGGTTCAGGGTACCGTACCTATGCGCGTTACGGATTACCGCCACAGATAAGAAAAGTAACAGGGGACCTTGAATTGTTTCGTCGAACCATGGGTTATCAGTTTTATGCTCCACGCATTACAGCACCATTACTGCACTTGGGAGCGAGTAATGATTTCCATGGCCAAATGGATGCAACTTACGCGACGGGTGCACGGGTGAGTAAAAAGGTGCCACAAAGATTTGTTTTCGCACCGCATTTCAATCATCGCTTTAATGCGGAACAGCAAGTTTCTCGTATTCTTTGGCTGGATCAACATCTCAAAGGTGGGTTGAAGTTGCCGGCAACTCCATCAAGTGAGCTGGAGCTAAAACCTATTCCAGTTTTAAGGGTTGTGCCTGCCAAGGGGTTGCCTGTTAAGGAGGTGGAGATATACTACTCGGTCGATCCGGACGCTCGTTCGCGTTTCTGGCGCGATGCGCAAACAAAGCAAAGTGGTAACACATGGTCTGCTGAGTTACCGTTGATAGATTTAAATCAGCCGCTGTTTGCTTTCGCTAACGTGCACTACCAATTGCCGAAGCCCGGCGCTTTACCACGTAACGCGGCGTCGGATGTCGTTTGTGTTAGTTCGCTATTTCACGAGGCTAAACCGGCAGCGTTAAAGGCCGCAGGCGTAAAAGCAGAGGGTGACTGGCAGCAAGTGATCGATGATTTTAATCGTGGCTTTCATGATTGGTATACCATTAACGGGAATCATCGTCCCTTATGGCAGCACTGGACGCGTAAAGTGACCGATCCGAAATGGCGCGGGCCGCAAGGCGCGAAGCTGGCGCTGACCATTCAAAGCGAGCAGCCGAATGTCCTCGGCGTGGTGCTGCATGAAAATACCTGGCGTCAGTACCGAGGCAAAAAGCGGACGTACGTGGCCGAGATGAAACTGAAAGGCGGCAAACCGGAAACCGTGTCGCTGGCGTTGACGGATTTTAAGAATGTGACCGATGGCAAGCCGCTCAAGAACTGGGAGCAGTTGGATGAACTCGGTCTTGTGGCCAAGACGACTCTGCGCGGCCCGAAACCGATAGAAGTGGCCGCCGATCCTTGGCAAGGCCCGCGACCGATGTTCAAGCGGTTGCAATGGGTGTTGCCG
Organism: Verrucomicrobiales bacterium; assembly: GCA_003517285.1. Classification (GTDB taxonomy): domain Bacteria; phylum Verrucomicrobiota; class Verrucomicrobiia; order Limisphaerales; family UBA1100; genus UBA1100. The sequence goes on along the minus strand of DPAW01000325.1, from coordinate 31,829 downwards.
GTGAAGGATTGACGTATCGGCCCGCGTAGGAGCACAAAGGGGCATGCGCTTTTTATTCTGGTTCCTATTTCTGCTGCACTTGAGTGTGTCCGCCGAGGACAAACGGCCGAACATTATTTTCCTGCTGTCCGACGATCAGGCCGTACGTACTATGGGCTGCTATGGTGCGCCGGGCGTGCAGACGCCGCATCTCGATCGGCTGGGTGCGGACGGGATGATCTTCGACGCGCATTACGATACCACTGCTATTTGCATGGCCAGTCGGGCGAACGTGATGACGGGGATGTTCGAGTACAAAACCGGCTGCAACTTTGAGCACGGCACGATGTTGGAGGGGCATTGGCGGCGGAGTTATCCGGTGCTTTTACGGCAGGTGGGGTATCGCACGGCCTTCGCGGGCAAGTTCGGGTTCGAGGTGAGCAAACAGCCGGGCGGCAAGGACAAGTGGCTGCCTGCGTCGGACTTCGATCGCTGGGGCGGTGGTCCAGGCCAGACGAGTTTTGTGACGTCGAAAAATGCTTCGATGAAGGCCTACGCGAAAAAATGGCCGCACGCCACCTTATCCTACGGCGCCTTTGCGCAGGATTTCATTCGCGACATGGCCAAGGACGCCAAGCAGGGGAAGGCGCCGTTTTGTTTGTCGATCAGCTTTAAGGCGCCCCATCGGCCGGTTGATCCGGATCCGAAGTTCGATCATGTTTACGCCGGCAAGAAATTTCCCAAGCCGGCCAATTACGGTCGGGCTGCTGGTAAACATTTTTCCAAGCAAAGCACCATGGGCCGGCAGTACGAACGGTTTGGCAGTTGGGATTACGACAAGGATTACGACGGTGTGATGGCCAAGTATCACCAGCAAATCTACGCCATCGACGTGGCCGTGGGCATGATCCGCGATGCGCTCAACGAACATGGCGTGGCGGATAACACGGTGATTATTTACACTTCGGACAATGGGTTTCTGTGCGGTTCGCATGGGTACGGCTCCAAGGTGTTGCCGTACGAGGAAGCCTCGCGAGTGCCGTTGTTGATGTTTGATCCGCGCCATGCCAACAGTGGCAAACGTTTGCGCTGCGCCTCACTCACGGGCAACGTGGATTTTGCGCCGACACTCCTCCAACTGGCGGGTCTGCCCGTGCCGCAAAACATGGACGGCCGCAGTTTGCTGAAGCTCTACAACGATCCGAAATCCGAGACGCATCAGTCATTGCCGTTGATCAATGTGTGGGGCCCGAAGGCGGTGCACAGCTACGCGGTGGTGACCAAGGATTGGAAATACATTTACTGGCCCTACGCTGAGGACGAACTGGAGGCGGCCGATGAATTATATCATCTCGCTGAAGATCGGTTGGAGCTGAACAATGTACTTCGCGATAGTGACGCCCGGGAAGCCCTCGCCGAGATGCGCAAAACTTACGATGCCGCCGTGACCGCGTGGAAGAAGGAGAGCGTGCCGTATCACAGCTACAAACAGTACGGCACCATCTTCGATCGCCACGTGAAATGGGCCGAAAAACGTGAGGTGTTTTTGGGGCTGCAAAAATGAACGCGGAAGCTTGATTTACTCTGGATGTTCCATGACACTTTTGGACATGGAGAATTTCAGTCCGAACCGGCGGCAATTTCTGAAAGGCGCGGGAGTGGCGATGGCCTTGCCCTTGCTGGAATCGTTGCCGGAAGTGCGCGCGGCGCAGAAGGCCGCCCGGGCCAAAGGGCCAGTGAAGCGGTTTGTTTGTTTGTCGAACAATTACGGCATTTATCGGAAAGGATTTTTCCCGAGCACTGCAGGGGCAGACTATGCGCTAACGCCGACGCTCAAGCCTCTGGAACGCCATCGCAAGGAGTTCACGGTTTTCTCCAATCTGGACCACGGTAACACGGGCGGGCACCAGGGCGTGCCGGTGTTGCTCAGTGGCGTGCGGCCACACCTGGCGGCGGGCTTTCCGGAGGGGAACATCAGCCTCGACCAGAAGATGGCCGAGCATGTCGGCGCGGCCACGCGGTTTCCTTCGCTGACGGTTCGGGTGAATGAAGGAAATCTCACGAGCTTCACGCGTACGGGCGTGCAGGTGCCCGCGATTGATTTACGGCAAACCTATCGCGCCTTATTCCTCGAGGAAGCGGCCGCGGACAAGGCCAAGCAACGGCAGCAGTTCAAGCTGCACGGCAGTATTCTCGATGTGGTGCTGGAGCAGGCGAAGGGCGTGAGGGGCCAGCTCGGAAAACAGGATCAACACAAGTTTGAGGAATACCTCGAGTCGGTGCGGTCGCTGGAAAAGAAGATCGTGCAACAGGAACCGTGGGTGGACCGGCCAAAGCCTAAGACCGACCATCCCGAGCCGCCGCAAGGCAAGGGCACGGAGGCGGACTTGAAGGCGATGATGGAGCTGATCGCGTTGGCGATCCAAACCGACTCCACGCGCGCGATTACTTTGTCGTCCGGTTTTGTGAATGGCGATTTCGGATTGAACGGTGGGTACCACGGCTTTTCGCATCACGGTAATCGCGACAGCCACACGGCCGCGCTGATGAAGATTGAGGCGAACATGACCGCGCAGATGGCGCATCTACTTGACCTGCTTAAGGCACAGGAGGATCTGATCAACGGCGGCACGTTGCTGGATCACACGATGGTCTTTTTCGGCTGCGGCATGGCTACAGGCACGCACTCCACGCGAAACCTGCCACTGCTGCTTGCCGGCGGCGGCTTCCGGCATGGTGAGTCGAAGATCTATCCGGAAGAGGACCCCCGGCGCGTGCCGGCGGCGAACCTATTGCTGTCCATGCTGCAAAACTTCGGTGTGGAAGCCGACCGCTTTGGTACCAGCACCGGCACTCTGACCGGCTTCGAGCGGAAGTCATGAACCGCCTGCGCGGCATCGCGTTTCTCCTGTTGCTCGCCGTGTGGCCTTTTGGCCAAGCGCGGGCAGACAAGGCGCTTGAGGCACTCAAGCCGTTTTTGCGCACGCACTGTCTTGAGTGCCACGGGCCGGATAAGCAGAAGAACGAAATCCGCTTCGATACGCTTGGCACCGATCTCACCGACCGCCGCACGCTGGAGATTTGGCAGGATGCGCTGGATCAACTGAACCTCGGCGAGATGCCGCCCAAGAAAGCTGCGCAACCGGAGCGCGCGGATACTGCCAAGTTTATCGATGCCCTCAGTGCGCGGCTGGAGTTGGCATATGCCCAGCGCAAAAGCACCGGCGGCCAAACGGTCATTCGCCGCCTGAACCGTCTCGAACTGCGCAATACCCTGCGTGATCTGCTTTATCTGAAGGGCGCAGCGTACCGGCCCGGAGCGGTGAGCGGGTTGGTGGATAATAACGGCAACGGGCGCGTGGAACGCAAGGGCAACGATCCGGTGCGGTTGTTTCCCGAGGACGAACTGGACGAGGGCTTTGCCAACATTGGTGACCGGCTGGTGATGTCCGACTTTCTGCTGAAGCTTACGCTAGGCGCCGCAGAGGAAACGCTGGCGGCCGCCACGCACACGGGCCCCAAGCCGGACACCGCGCCGCGCGTGTTTACCGCGCCCTTTGTGCAGGGCCGCAAGCTGGGCCAGCGCACGATCGAGACCGTCGCGCGTGAAGAGTTTGACAAGGAATCCGATCTGCTCACGCAGCGATATTATGAAGGCGGCGACGGCCGGCTGATGCCGCGCGAGCTGGGCGGTGGTGTGCGCATCTCGGGACGCTATCGCGTGACCGTGGAGGTGTCCGGCCACAACCAGAAGCATCCGTGGGATGAACTGGCTAAGACCGATCAGAGCAAGTCGTTTGAGATCGGGCTGCATCTGGCCGACACGCGCAATGGCGGCATCGGTGGGCCGACCTCGCATGCCGTGGAGGTGTGGCAATTGCCTGGTGACGGCAAGCGGCGCACGTTCAGTGCCGAGGTATGGATTGATGACACTTGGACGCCGTGGGTCGGCTGGGAGAACGGTCCATACGATCGCAATTTTCGCGCCGAGCGGTTGGTGGAACAATATTATCCGACGCAATTCAAGCCGCGCCCTGATCGCAAGTCGGTGCCGAAGGAAGTGTACGACGCCTGGCCGGTGGAGATGGCGCGTCTGCTGCTCAAGATGGGCTACGCCGGACCGCACGTGCGCCTTTACAGCCTAAAGCTCGAGCCGCTGATCGATCAATGGCCACCGCGCAGTCACACGGCGTTGTACGGCACGGGGCCGGTGGGGGAGGCGGATGTCGCGAAATTATTACAAACCTTTGCCACGCGCGCCTGGCGTCGGCCGGTCACCGCGGCGGAGGTCGCACCATATGTGCAGCTCGTGCGCAGTATGATGGAGGATCCCAAGGCAGGGGGAAACAAAGCGTTGGGAGCGATCAAGCAGTTGAAGTACCGCGTGTACCACGGCAAATGGACGAAGTTGCCGGAATTTGACCAGCTCAAGCCCGTGGCCGCAGGCACGTTGGCCGGCGGATTGATCGACATCCACCCCGCGCGTAAGCCGGAGCATTACGGCATGGTGTTTGAGGGTCGGCTGGAAACGCCGGTCGCCGGTGAGTACGAATTCGAAATCGCCTCAGACGACGGCTCGCGCGTACTGGTTGGCGGGCAAAAGGCTGTGGAGCACGACGGCTTACACGGCGCCTCCATCAGGCGCGGCAAGGTGGAGCTCACCAAGGGCACGCACGTCATTCGGCTGGAGTATTTTGCCTATGGCCAGCCCAACAGCTTGCGCTTGGCGTGGAGTGGGCCGGGCATTGCGAGCATGCCCTTGTCGGTGACGCATACCGCGCCAGAGCAAATTGTCGGCAACCCGGATGAAGCCCGCGCAATTCGTGCACTGCAGGCCGGTTACACCGCGCTGTTGTGTTCGCCGCGCTTTTTGTATCTGCGCGAAAACACTGGCGACCTCGACACCCACGCGCTGGCATCGCGCCTCAGTTATTTCCTGTGGTCGTCCATGCCCGACGAGACGCTCTTTCGACTCGCGGCAGAAAACAAGCTGCGCGAACCGGCCGTCATGCGCGCGCAGGTGGAGCGCATGCTCAAGGATCCCCGCGCCGAGGCGTTCGAACAGAATTTTACGGCCACGTGGTTGCGGCTTGATAAGCTTGGCAAGATGCCGCCGGAGAAGGGCGGTCCGTTTCGTTTTTATCACGACCGCAGAATGGAGCCGATGCTCTCCAAGCAGGCCACGGCATTTTTTGCGGACGTGCTCGCGCGCAACGAACGGATTTCCTCCTTCATTCATTCCGATCACACTTTCCTTAACGCCCACATCGCCCGCTGGATGTACGGTCGCGACGACGTGCCCGGCGAACGCATGATTCGCGTTCCCACCGGCGATCCACGCCGCGGCGGCATTCTCACCATGCCCGCGGTGATGACCGCCACCGCCAACGGCGTCGATACCTCGCCTATCGTGCGTGGCGTATGGCTACTGGAAAACATTCTCGGCACCCCGCCTTCGCCTCCTCCGCCCGATGTGGAGCCACTTTCGCCCGATCTGAGCAAGGCCAAGACCATCCGCGATCAACTCGAGCTGCATCGCAAACACGAAGCCTGCGCCAGTTGCCATCGCAAGATCGATCCCATGGGATTCGCGTTTGAAAACTTCGATCCCGTCGGCCGTTGGCGCACCCACTATCGTACCGACGGCCGACCGCAAATCGATCCCACTACAATTCTTTCCAACGGCGATCAGCTCGCCGACATCGTCGCCTTCAAGCAAATGCTCCTCAATCGCGAGCCGGATTTTGCCCGTTGCCTAACTGAGAAAATGCTCACCTACGCCACCGGCCGCCGCCTTGAACCCCTCGATCGCGGTGAAATCAATCGCATCACTACCGCTCTCGCCGAAAACGGCAACCGCCTCCGCGATCTCGTCCACCTCGTGGCCACGAGCGAGATTTTTTTGCAGAAGTAGATAGGGCGTATTGACTTTGTAATAGATTCGAATCGCCCACATAGAAAATCAGTCTAAATATTGGCTAAGAATGAAAGGGATTGGAACACATCAAAGGCGCAAGGGTTATTTTAAACAAAACCTTGGCGTACTTGGAGTCCTAGCGATCTTAGTTTTTAGTATGATTCGTTTGACCGCTGCGGATGCGCCGAAGGCTAACTTGGATGAATTTCGCAAGTCGATCGGACCTTTGCTCAAGGTGGCATGTGCGGGGTGTCATGGTTCGGAGAAGCAGAAGGCTAATTTTCGGGTGGATGTGCTGGATCCGAACATGCTCAAGGGCAAGGACGTGAGTTGGTGGCTGGAGGTGCAGGGGGTCTTGACCAATGGCGAGATGCCGCCACCAGATTCGGATGTCAAGCTGTCCGATGCCGATCGCGTAAAGGTGATCGATTGGTTGGCAGGCGAAATCCGTGTGGCCTCAGAGGTGCGGCGGGCGGCGGGCGGCCACAGCACCTTCCGGCGGATGACTCGATACGAGTACAAGTACGCGATGCAGGATTTGCTCGGGTTGCCGCATGATTTTTCGCGTGACCTACCGCCGGAGACTTCCTCCGAGGACGGCTTTAAGAACAGCTCGGAAATGCTGCAAATGACGGCGGTGCAGTTTGCTGAGTACCGCGAACAGGCGCGGAGGGCGCTGGAACGGGCGACGGTGCACGGGGCACGACCGGCACCGGTTTATTACGGGTTGAGCATGCGCGGGTTCGCGGAGCGTTTTGAGGCGAAGTATGCCGCGGCGGTGAAGCGGGTGCGCAAAAAGGTGCAGGAGGACGGGCTGTCTGCGGAGGAGATCTGGAAGGCGGAGAAGGAAAAATTTTCGCGTAACCCAGGCGGGGCGCATTACATGGATTTGGTTTCCGGGCGGGGCATCCGTACGCGGTGGGCGTATCATGGCGCCAAGTATGCCTGGAAGCCCTCGGGAGAACGACCGGAGGTGCCGCCGGTGTCCTCGGATGTAGTGGTGATTCCAGCTAACCAGAAATTCATCATCGACGTCGGCGACGGACTACCGGACACGGGCATTATGCGCGTGCGCGTTCGGGCTGCTCGAATGTCTGCCGACAGCAAACATATGCCGACTTTGCGGCTGCATTTTGGTAATCAGGGTAGTAACGACTCGCGCGTCTCGGTGGAGGTTGGTGGGCGCGACATCACTATTGATGCACCGCCAGGTAAGCCGCGTTTTTATCAGTGGGACGTACCGCTCACCGAAATTCCGAGAAACGCCTTTCGCGCTACGCACAAGCTTGGCCAGCTGCCCAACCCAGCGGAGTTTATCGACTTGCGCAACACCTCCAGCACACCGGTGTCGTTGGCAATCGATTACGTGCAGATCATTGCTCCTGCTTTTGAACAGTGGCCGCCTGAATCACACATGCGCATTTTTCATGAGCGAAAGGGCGCCGAAGAGAAAATCTACGCGCGCGAAGTTCTGACGCGGTTCATGGCGCGCGCATGGCGCCGGCCGGTGAGCGCGGCGGAGGTGAACCAAAAGCTCGCGCTGTACGCGAAGCTGCGGCCACAGTGCGAGGATTTTCGGGAGGCCATGGTGGAGGTACTGGCCTCCGTGTTGGCGTCGCCGAAATTTTTGTATCTTGTTCGAGGCGATCAAAAAGGTAAGCCGGCTAATCAGCGTGTGATAGGTATTGAACTGGCGTCACGCTTGGCCTTTTTTCTCTGGAGCAGTCTGCCTGATGCTGAACTTTTGACGCTCGCCCGACAGGGCAAGCTGTCGGATGCCAAGGTGTTGGAGCAGCAAACGCGCCGGCTGCTAGCCGATCCCAAGGCAGCGCGGTTTGCGAGGCATTTCACGCGGCAATGGCTGGGGATGGATCAGCTGGATTTTGTGAAACTTGACGCCAAGGTATACGGCAATGTCGACCCGTTGTTAATTGAGGCGATGAAGCAGGAGCCGGTCGCCCTCTTCGCCGAGATGCTGCGCGCCAACCGGCCGGTTACGGAATTTCTCCATGCCGATTACGTGCTGGTGAATGACCGCCTCGCACGGCACTACGGAATATCGGAAGTGTACGGCGATCAGTTACGCAGGGTGAAGCTGCCGGCGGAGATCAAGCGCGGTGGGCTGCTCACAGTGGCGGGTCTGCTGGTGATGAATTCCAACGGTAAAGATTCGAACCCGCTCAAGCGCGGCATTTGGTTGCTGGAAAATCTGCTGCACGATCCGCCGCCACCGCCGCCGCCCGCCGTGCCGGAGATTGACCTGGCTGATCCAGCGATTCTCAAAATGACGCTCAAACAACGTATGGAGGATCACCGGAGTGACCCGGCCTGTTTCTCGTGCCACTCAAAGATAGATCCGTGGGGCATCGCGTTTGAAAATTTTGATGCGTTCGGCCAATGGCGCGACAAGATCGGCGACCAGCCGGTCGATGCGGCTAGCGTATTGTTCAACAATGACGAACTACACGGTATGAAGGGCCTACAGAATTACCTGTTGGCCAATCGGCAGGATCAGTTCGCGCGAGCAATGACGCACAAGTTGGCTGCTTACGCGCTAGGCCGACCACTGACCTTTGGGGACCGAGCCGAGGTGGATCGCATCACCGCTGCCCTGCGCAAACGCGGTGATGGGCTCTTGGACCTCGTCTTTCTGGTTGTGAAAAGTGATTTATTTCAGTTAAAATAATCGCGAAGGAGCAAAGCCATGAACATGAATTTATCTTGCCTCGATCGACGGAAATTTTTGCGTGGTGCCGGTGTGGCGTTGGCGTTGCCATGGCTCGAATCTTTTGCTCCGTCTGCCCGCGCCGCCGATAAGCCCGAGCAACGGAAACGCCTAGCTTGTTTTTATCTGCCTGACGGCGTGCCCATGCCGCTGGAGAAGGATCCAGCGTTCAAGGACTGGAGCTGGTTTCCACACGGAGGCCGCAAGGATTTTAAGCTCACTAAGTGTATGGAAACACTGGCGCCGCTGCGCGATGAACTGACTGTGTTTTCCGGTTTGTCGAATCCCGCGTTGCGGCGCGTACATGGCCATGCTAATGCGGACCAGTTTATCACCGCGGCGGATACCGGCGCTGATGGCGATTATCACAACAGCATTTCGCTCGATCAGGTGTTTGCCGCGCAAGCCGGCGAACACACGCGCCATGCCTCGCTCGTGATGTCCACCGACGGCGGCACCGGCTCGCCGCGCGGCGCCCACACGCTTTCGTACAACGCTCAGGGCCGGCCCATCCCCGCCGAGCACAAGCCCAAGCGCATCTTTGATATGCTCTTTGTAAAGAGCGGCCCCGACGCAGCCCGTCGCTTGGCCCTGAGCCAAAGCGCGTTGGATGATTTGTTGGAGGACGCGCGGTCGCTGAATCGGTCACTCTCCAAGCACGATCAGGAAACGCTCGCCGAGTACTTGCAGTCCGTGCGCGAAACCGAGGTGAAGGTGGCCAAGGCCAAGAGTTGGCTGGACATCCCATTGCCAACGGTCGAGACCGATTACTTGAAGCTCGATGTGACGCCCGAGGATCCACGCAATTTCCTGCGCACGATGTATGAGCTGATTTATCTCGCGTTCAAGACCGACTCCACGCGCGTGGCCACCTACCAGCTCGGCCGTGAAAACGGCGTCGGCATTAGCGATTACCTCGCGCGTGCGGTTGGCTTCAAGGCCACTCATTATTTGTCGCACGAAACGAAGAAGCCCGACGGCTACAAAAATTTTGGCATCTATTGTCGCTTCATTAACGACGAACTCGGGCGCTTTGCTAGCCGACTGAAGGCGACGCCTGAGCCCGGCGGTGAGGGCAACATGCTCGACCACACCGCGCTCTTTTTCGGCTCGGCCTCCAGCGCGTTCCACCTGTCGCGCAACTATCCGCTGCTGCTCATTGGCGGTCGCAAACTTGGTTTTAAGCACGGCCAATATCTTAAGTATGGTCAGGGCAACCAGAAGCATCAGTCCACCGCCGGCATCGACACCGACGCGGGTTGGCGCGGAGAGATGAACTTCAGCGAGGTGCCCACCGCTAACCTCTACCTCACCATGCTGCACAAGCTCGGTGTCGAAGCCAAGAGCTTCGCCGGCAGCACGGAGACGCTGGCCGAGGTTTAGACTTCGGTTCCGCCAATGGACCCGCGTGCTCGTCCCTGCAGAGCATGGGTTTGCTGGAAAGACGAGCCAGCGATTCCGCGAACATTTTTAATCTTAAATTTTCATGGATTTACTAACCCAAGGCCTCGTGGGTTCCGCAGTTGCCCAATCATTTTGCCGGCCGAAGGCTCAGTATCGGGTAGCATTCTACGGGGCTATCGCCGGGATGGCGCCGGACTTGGATGCGCTGATTAGCTCCTCAGCGGATCCGCTGCTGAATCTCGATTATCACCGCCACTTTTCACATTCGCTGGCGTTCATTCCGTTGGGAGCATTCATCGTGGCGTTGTTAATCTGGCTGGTGTCCCGGCGGCGGTTTGAGTTTCGTGAAATTTGGATGGCCTGTCTTTTGGGGTACGCCACGCATGGGCTTCTGGATGCCTGCACCAGTTACGGCACGCATTTGTGGTGGCCATTTGCGTTGGATCGGGTTTCGTGGAATCTCGTTTCTATCGTCGATCCATTGTTCAGCCTGCCGCTTTTGGTGCTGACCGTTTGGGGCGCGTGGCGGAGTCGCGTTCGGTTTCCGCGCGCCGCTGCGATTTTCTGCGCGTGTTACCTCCTGTTCGCCCTTGCCCAACATCGCCAAGCTGAATCTGCGCAGCAGACACTTATCGCGCAACGCGATCACACTACGGTTCGGCAGGTTGTGAAACCGAGCATCGGTAATGTGTTCCTTTATCGCTCGGTGTATCTGCACGACGGGGTTTATCATGTGGACGCCATTCATGTGGTGCCCGGATTGACTGCAAAGATTTACCGCGGAGGCAAAGTAAATGCTTTCGAAGCTGCCAAGCCTAGCAAAGACGTGGCTCGGTTCAACCGTTTGTCCAATGGCTTCTTGTGCCACCATCCCGAGGCGGAAGATGTGATCGGCGATATACGCTATGGTATGCTGCCCATTTCCACCGTACCGTTGTGGGGTATCAAAACAAATGCTCTGAATTCGGAATTTCCTGCGGAGTTCGTAAAATTCAGGTCATTGGGTGAAAAAGATATCAGCCAATTTTACCGGATGCTGTTTCGGCGGAATGTTTGGGCTGCGGAATGAGGGTTTGACTGAAGCGGTCCTCGGCTGAAACACTCGTCGGCGTGAAACCGACAATCCTTTTCAAGTCCATTGCTCTGTCCATTTTCCTCTTAGCCACAGGAATTCTGCAGGCCGCCAAGCCCAACTTTGTAATCATTTTTACAGATGACCAAGGGTACGGCGACTTGAGCTGCTTCGGTTCCAAGACCATCAAGACACCAAACATCGATCGCATTGCCAAAGAGGGACGAAAGTTCACGAGCTTTATGGTGGCCTCGCCTGTGTGCACGCCCTCGCGTGCGGCGTTGCTGACGGGTTGTTATCCCAAGCGCGTGGGCATGCATCAGCACGTGTTGTTCCCTGCCTCGACCAAGGGGCTGAATGCTAAGGAGCACACCATCGCTGATCACTTGAAGGGGCAGGGCTATGCCACCGCCTGTTTCGGAAAATGGCACCTTGGGCATCACAAGGAAACGCTACCGACGGCCAATGGATTCGATACTTACTATGGTATTCCTTATTCGAACGACATGAATCACCCGGACAACAAGGGTAAGCCGCGCGGTGGTTGGCAAGGGATGGACATCCTCTGGGCAGACCCAGAGTCCACGCTTACCAAGTGGAAGACCCCCCTGTTTGAGGATGAGAAAATCGTCGAGTTGCCGGTCGATCAGCGCACCATCACACGCCGTTGTACACAAAAGTCTATCGATTTCATCACAGCAAATAAGGACAAACCGTTTTTTGTGTACATCCCGCACTCCATGCCGCACATCCCACTCTATGTGCCGGACGATGTACGCGATCCTGACCCCAAGCGGGCATACATCAACACCATCGAGCACATCGACACCGAGGTTGGGCGGCTGCTCAAGACGATTGATGACCTGAAACTCACGGACAACACCTACGTGATCTACACCACGGACAATGGCCCGTGGCTGCCGTTCCTTCATCATGGCGGCTCGGCTGGTCCGTTGCGCGATGGTAAAGGCACGACCTTCGAGGGCGGACAGCGTGTGCCATGTGTGATGCGTGGTCCTGGTATTCCTGCCGGCACGGTTTGCGATGAACTAACCGGAACCATCGATTTACTCCCCACCATCGCCGCCATCACTGGTAAGCCGTTGCCCAAGGAAAAGAAAATCGATGGTCTGAACGTCAGTGGCCTGTGGAAAGGTACGGAGAAAAATTCCCCGCGCACGGAGTTTCTGCACTATACCTCGCGCGGTGATCTGGAAGGAATCCGGAGCGGAAAATGGAAACTGCTCATCAAGAAGCCGCGGCGTAATCCCAACAATAAGCCACCAGAGGTGTTCCTCTTCGATTTGTCAAAGGATCTAGGCGAACAAAACAACCTCGCCGAAGCCAAGCCGGCGGTCGTCCGGGATCTCCGTGCCCGTATGGAAACGCTCGACGCCGAGATCACCAAGAATGCCCGCTCGCCTTGGTTAAAAAACTAAACCGATCTCCAGTCATGAAACTTGCGTTGGCTTGTCTGATTACCTTTGGAAGCCTCCACGCGTGGCCCCAGGAAAAAATCCAGTGGCACGACGTTACGCAATGGGGCGTGGAAGGGCGGGGTTGGGGCGACCAGGGCAGGGCGCGCTGGTTTGATCGTTTTCCTGCCAAGGCCGAGGAGGCCGTGACGCCGGCGGTTTGGAATCTCAGCCGGCACAGCGCCGGGATGATGGTGCGTTTCAAGACGGACGCGACCGAAATTCATGCGCGGTGGAAATTGATGAGCGCGCGACTTGGCATGCCGCACATGCCGCCGAGCGGCGTGAGTGGCTTGGACCTTTACGCACGCGATGGTCAAGGCCAATGGCGCTGGGCCGCCGCGACCCGCCCGAGCAAACAGGACATGCAGGCAGCACTGCTGCGTGGTATCGCCCCGGGCCAGCGCGAGTACGCGGTGTATCTGCCGCTGTACAATGGCACCGAGTCACTTTCCATCGGAATACCGGCCGGGGCGAAGTTCGAAGGGCTCGCCCCGCGCAAGGCGAAGCCGCTGGTGTTTTATGGTACGTCGATCACACACGGCGCCTGCGCTTCGCGCCCGGGCATCACGCATCCTGCCATCCTTGGTCGGCGCTTTAACCGGCCAGTGATCAACATTGGCTTCTCCGGCAATGGACGTATGCACGAGGCAGTGGGCAAGCTCATGGCTGAAGTGGATGCCGCGTGTTACATCATCGATTGTCTACCAAACATGAACGCGGCAATGGTCACCGAACGTTGTGTGCCTCTCGTGAAACTCCTGCGCAAGGCCCGACCGGAGACCCCAATCGTGCTTGTGGAGGATCGCCGCTTCGCCAACAGCTGGCTGACGCCGGTTAAGTCGAAATTTCACGACGACAACCACGCCGCCCTGCGCAAAGCTTACGAGCAACTCCGGGCCGCCGGCGTGCCGCGCCTACATTATCTCGGAGGCGACAAACTTTTGGGCAACGACACCGAAGGCACAACCGACGCCTCGCATCCCAACGACCTCGGCTTCCTTCGCCAAGCCGATGCCTTCGAGCCGGTACTGCGCACGGCGTTGAATTTGAAATGAACGAACGATGAAACGATTTCTATTATTCCTGTTATTGCTTGGGCTGGTGCTAGAAAGCACTGCGCAGAATCGGCGGCCGAATGTGGTGTTTGTGTTGGCGGATGATTTGGGTTGGGCGGAACTGGGGTGTTACGGGAATGGGTTTAATGAGACGCCGCATCTGGATCGGTTGGCGAAGGAAGGGGTGCGGTTTACGCATGCCTATGCTGCGGCGCCGGTGTGTTCGCCGTATCGGGCGGCACTGCTCACGGGGCAGCACCCGGCTCGGGTGGGCATCACGGATTATCTTCGGCCGAATTCCTCAAATGGTCTGCCGGTGAGTCACGTGGCGTTGCCGGAGATTCTGGCGAAGCACGAGTACACGACGGGAATGGTGGGTAAGTGGCATCTCACGGGCTACAAACATCACGAGGCGGAGTTTGAACTGCGGCCGACAGATCACGGGTTTGGATGGAACACGGGCAGCGAGGTCAAGGGCGTGGGGAACGGGGCGAATTTTTTCCCGTACGTGTTTCGCACACAACCGATCTCGTGGATTGATTTACCGAAGAATAAATTGGGCAAAGGCGAGTATTTGACCGACCGACTGAATCATGAGGCGGTGGAGTTTATTGAACGCAATTATCAGCGGCCTTTTTTTCTCTACCTCAGTCATTATGCGCCGCACACGATCCTGAATGGTAAGCCGGATCTCGTAGAGAAATACCTGCGTAAGCACCCACCGGGGCCGAGTACGCGCGATCGAGAGCGGTGCTATCTTTGTAAGGATTCCGGTATGAAGGGTGATGCGTGTTATCATTGGGCGAGTCATCACAATCCACATTTGGCGGCGATGTTGGAGAGTATTGATGATGGTATCGGAATGATTGACCGCAAGTTGCGTGAACTGGGGATTGATCGGGACACAATTTTTATTTTCAGCAGTGACAATGGCGGCGAGACAAACGTGACCTCGAATGCGCCGTTGCGTGGTGGCAAGAGTCAGCTCTATGAGGGTGGTATTCGCGTGCCGTTGATCGTGCGCTGGCCCAATGGCAAGGTGCCGGCCGGGCGCGTTTCCGAGCAGCCGGTGGTGAATCACGATTTTTATCCGACCTTCCTGGAGGCGGCGGATATTGATCCGAACCCGGCGCAGCTGCTGGATGGTGTCTCGATGTTGCCAACTTTACGTAATCCGGATCAGGCGCCCAAGCGCGAGGCATTGCACTGGCATTATCCGCTGGATAAACCGCATTTTCTCGGCGGCGTTTCCGGTGGCGCGATTCGTGTGGGCGACTGGAAGTTAATCGAATTTTTTGATCCGGCAAAAAAGGAAAAACACGCGCTCTTCAATCTCGCGAAGGATCCCTCTGAGAAAACGGATCTGGCGATTCAGGAGCCTGAGCGCGTACTCGCCCTGCAAAGCCGGTTGGCGAAATGGCGGACGCAGGTGGGCGCGCGAATTCCGTCGCCGCCGTTGCTGGCGTCCCCGCGAAATTTGAAATTCGGCGATCACTTTTCCGAAGGGCAGGTGAGTGGCGGCTGGTTTTTCAACAAGGAATGGCAAGTGGAGCAGGGCGTGCTGCGACGCAACGAGATCGCTGGCGAGAACAAACGGATCTTCTATAAGAACCCGAATTTCAAGGACGCGATGGTGCGGTTTGATTTTC
>DPAW01000325.1:13997-16160 GCA_003517285.1 Verrucomicrobiales bacterium | reverse complement strand
CATATTCGGCGCGATCATTTTTATCTGCAAACAGCGAGCGACCCGCGCGGCCCGTGGTTCTCCATGCGCCACGGTGAATGCGCGTACGACTTTGTGCCGGGCCAATGGTACACGATGACCGTGGAGTTTCTCGGCGACGAGGCAGTGGCGCATCTGGATGCCGAGCATCTCGTGTACGCCAAACATCCGATCATCGACCAGGAACGCACGTACTTCGCGCTGCAAGTCGATCGCGCCGGGGCGGCGTTTGATAATCTGCAGGTGTTTACTGCCGGCCGCCATCGTGATCACGAGGCTAATCGGGCACGTATTGCGAAATTGACCGGGAAATTTCCGGTGAAGAAAACGCCGCAGGACGCGTACGAAATTCGTAAACGCAACGTGCATGCGCGGTTGCATCTGGATGATGCGAAGTATCGCGGTCTGGTGGCGGCGGTGGCGGCGTTGGATGCGGACAAGAAAAAGCGTTTCCCGGCGGTTTTCAGCTCGAACAAGACTTTCCGGAAAAAGATCGCGGAGCAGCGCAAGAAACTCCACGCGGAAGATCCGGTTTACAAAGAGACCCTATTCGCGACCCACCGCGCTAATCGCGCAATGGAGGCGTATCTCAAGGAACAAAATCCGGCCATCGAAGCCGGACTAGAGACCAGTCGTAAGGCGACGCTGGAACGGACACGCCTGAAGCACCTGAACGATCCAGCCTACCAGAGTTTCGTCGCAACCGCCGCGGCAGCCCAGCGTAAACTGGAAGCGGATTATCCGCAGTTGTTTGTGTCCGACAAGGTGATTCAAGCCAAACGTGAAGCCGCGCGACAGGCGATCAAGGCCCAGCCGGAATACAAGGCGCTGACGGCGAAACGCGCGGAGGTGTATCGCGCGCAGCAGGATTATTTGCATCAGAGTGATCTGCAACTTGCGGCGCTGCAGCAGCAATTACAGAAAATAAAAGATCAGGAGAAAAAGTAATCCACCCATCATGAGAGCAATCACTTGGATTTGTTTGTTGGCTTCAACCCTCGTGGTGACCGCGGCGGATTATCCGCTTAAGCCGGTTCCGTTTCACGAGGTGGACATGACCAGCGCCTTCTGGCGGCCGCGGCTAGAGACGCAGCGTACAGTGTTGGTGCCGTTCGCCTTTGGAAAAACCGAATCCGGCGTGGCACATTTGCAGGCGGCGGCGGACGCCTTGGCAGGTAAGAAGACCGACGGCCATCGACCACATCGGTTTATTGATTCGGATCTCTACAAGGTGATGGAAGGCGCGGCGTATTTGGTGAAGCTACGCGATGACCCCAAGCTCGAGGCGAAGTTTGACGCGATCGTAGACGTCATCGCCGCGGCGCAGGAGCCCAACGGGTATTTGTATCCTTCGCACACCACCGGCGTGGGCGCAGAGAAAGACATGATGGGCGATAAGCCGTACGAGTTCGTGGTACACAGTCATGAGCTCTACAACATGGGCCACATGTATGAGGCAGCCATCGCGTATTATCAGGCGACCGGCAAGGACAAGCTGCTGAAGGTGGCGGAGAAAAACGCAGCTCACGTCAATGAGGTCTTCTTCGAAGGTGACCCGAAATACAACGGCGGCAAACCCATTCGGCAGGCGCCGGGCCATCAGGAGATGGAGCTGGCATTGGTGAAGCTGTACCGCGTTACGGGCAAGCAATTGTATCTCGACATGGCGCGGAAATTTCTGGAAATCCGCGGCATCACCTACGTGCCCGACGGCGAAGGCGTGATGTCGCCGACCTACGCCCAGCAACATCGGCCGGTGGCGAAGCAGACCAAGGCGGTCGGCCACGCCGTGCGCGCCACTTATCTGTATTCCGGCATGGCGGATGTTGGCGTCCTTGCTGGTAAGACCGCGTACGCCAAGGCGCTAGATCATATCTGGGCGAACATCACCGACACACGCATGCACATCACCGGCGGTCTGGGCGCCGTGCACGGCATCGAGGGGTTTGGACCGGAATACGAGCTGCCCAACGCCGATGCTTTCAACGAAACTTGCGCGGCGGTCGGCAATGTGCTGTTCAACTACCGCATGTTTCTGCTGCATAAAGACGCGAAGTATCTCGATGTGGCCGAGGTGGCGCTGCTGAACAATGTGCTCGCCGCGGTGAACCTCGCCGGCAACCGGTTCTTTTACGTCAACCCGCT
>DPAW01000325.1:11798-13677 GCA_003517285.1 Verrucomicrobiales bacterium | reverse complement strand
GCAGCCGATGGCAAGTATCCCTTCAATCACGGCACCGCCGGACGCGCGCCGTGGTTTGGTACGGCCTGTTGCCCGAGCAATATGGCGCGCCTGCTGCCGCAGGTACAGGGCATGACCTACGCGCATGATGGTGGGAATTTGTACGTCACTTTCTTCGCGGAATCCGCCACCACAGTGAAGATGGGCGGTGCGGAAGTGGCGATCCGGCAGGCAACCGCCTATCCGAATGATGGTAAGATTCGCATCAATCTCGACCCGAAAAAACCGGTCGCCTTCGCCCTCCGTTTGCGTATCCCCACCTGGGCCGGCAAGCAATTTGTGCCCGGCAAGCTGTACCAGTACGCGAACGCCGCGCCGGCCGCGTGGACCCTCAAGGTAAACGGCAAGCCCGTGGAGATGAAGGTGGAAAAAGGCTTTGCGGTAATCGAGCGCACTTGGGAGCGCGGCGATCAGGTGGAGTTGAACCTGTCGATGCCCGTGCGCCTCAACACCTGTCATCCGAAAGTGGAGGCCAATCACGATCGCGTCGCCCTGACGCGCGGGCCATTTGTGTTATGCGCCGAAGGCGTGGATAACGGCGGGGTAACTGAGCGATATTTCTTTGATCAATTGCCGAAGGTCACTGGAGCCTCGGTGAAGACGCTGTCCATTGAATCGGGTAGCTTCATTCAAACTACTGTACCAGCCCGTGCGCTCACAGCTGCAGGCGGCGCGAAGTCGCAGCCGTTGGTGCTCACGCCGTATTACGCCTGGAACAATCGCGGGCCCAGTTCGATGACCGTTTGGTTCCCGCGCAAAAAGGCGATGGCCGTGTATGATCCGTTGGCCCTGCCTAAGGAGAGCGTGTTTAAAGCCATCGCCGCCACGCACACCTCGCCGCTCGACACCGTGAACGCCATGGGCGACGGCCTCGAGCCGCGCTGGTCCAGCGGCAATAAGGTCCCGCGCTGGACTAGTCGCGGGCAGGAAGGCAAACCGCAGACGGTGACCGCCACGTTCCACGGTCCTAAAAAGGTCCGCAGCATCGGCGTCTTTTGGATGGATCACTATCAGCATCCGGTGAAGTTCCCGAAGGAATGGAAGATCGAGACCTTGCACGGCGGTCAATGGAAGCCTTTCGAGCTCTACACCACCGACCGCTACGACACACGCGCCAACCAATACAACGTCGTCCATCCCGCCGCTCCGCTTACCTGCGACGCCATTCGAATTCATATGACTCCCCGCGATGCAATGGCTATGGGAATTTTGGAAATGAAGGTAGTTTTCGAGAAATAATTGCCTAGTTTCACCGGGTTTTAGCTAGTTACATTAAGAACCGGCCGTAACCTTTACGCATAAATATGCGTAACTACCTTTATTAACTGGGTTAAGTCATTATCCTTTAAAATAGATCAAAATGTTTAGCATGAAAAAATTCCTCGTCCCTATGGTCGCGTTTTGCATTATTAACAGTTCTCGAGCTGATGATATTGTCGATGTTGCCGCAGGCAATAAATCATTCAGAACTCTGGTTGCCGCAGTGAAGGCTGCGGGGTTAGTCGAAACTTTGAAAAGCAAAGGACCGTTTACGGTATTTGCACCCACGGATGAAGCGTTTTCAAAATTACCCAAAGGCACAGTGGAAAGCCTTCTAAAACCGGAGAATAAAAAGAAGTTGGTTTCTATTCTTACTTATCACGTTTTGCCTGGCAAAGTTNNTTATCTAATTTCACGGGGTTTCAGTTAGTTATATTGACAACCAGCCGTAACCTTTGCGCTAAAATATGCGTAACCACCTTTATTAATTGGATTAAGTCATTATCCTTTAACATATATCAAAATGTTTAGCATGAAACAATTCCTCGTCCCTATTGTCGCGTTTTGCATTATTAACAGT
>DPAW01000325.1:0-11499 GCA_003517285.1 Verrucomicrobiales bacterium | reverse complement strand
TGGAGTTGCGTGTTTACAGGGGAGCGGTGACCGTGGATAAAGCTAAAGTCCTCAAGACAGATATCATGGCCAGTAATGGTGTGATTCATGTGATTGACAGCGTAATTATTCCCTCCCCGAGTGGTTCTCATGAAAGAAGCTTACATTCAAGAAGCTCTTCTCGTGGTTATTTGGGTATATCTATTGAACCATCTCAACGGCCCAAAGGAGTTCGAATTCAGCGTGTGTATCCCAACACAGGGGCTGCGAAGGCTCAGTTAAAAACGGGCGATGTAATACAAAAAATTAATGGGGCATCTTTGACTAACAGTTCAAGTCTCGTCAGTCGGCTTTCGGAAACCAAAGCGGGTCAAAAGGTAACTTTACTAGTTTTTCGTAAGGGTAAATCAGGAACTGTGGAGGTTCAATTAGGTGGTTCGTATAGTTCGCGGTCCTCTGCTCAAAAGTCTCAGCAAGGAATTATTGGCTCAAAGCATAATAGTGAAAATAGTCGCGAGCGAGACTGGGAAGAGCTTAAAGATTGGGTTGAGGCAGGACTTAAAAACGGGCGTATCAACCGCGAACAAGCAAATGGAATATATGAAAGTTTTCGCAGGTCCAGAGAAGAATCTAGGCGAGAAGGCGAAGATGGAAAAAAAGATTGGGGCCGAAGGGATGATGATGATCGGCGTGAGCAAATGCGGAAGGAATGGGAAGAGCGTGTGAAGCGATGGCGTGAGATGCAAGAACGGAACGATGATGATGACCGAGAGGATTGGAGGCACTACGATGATGATTGGGACAAAAAACAAAAAATGGAGGAGTGGCACCGTGACCGTGAAAAACGTTCTGAGGCCTTTCGCAAAGCAGTAGGCGCATGGATAGAGCGCATGCAGGAAGCTCGGGAACGCTCAAGAGATGGTTGGGACGATGGAGACCGAAAGGATTGGGATCGGCGTGGGCATGATGATGACCGTGGGGAGCAGATGCGTAAGGAATGGGAAGAGCGGATGAAGCGATGGCGTGAGATGCGGAATCGTGGGAGTTGGTCAAGGCGCTAATAAATCGAATATTTTATCAACCGCTCATTGCTTCGATATGAAGGATGGGCGGTTTTTCCTTTTGTTGGTTTGAGATCATTCGGTTCTTCGTTAGCATTCCCGTGATGGGTTTTTTCCGCTGCTCAATCTTAATTTTATTATTAGTGGTTTGCCGATTATGGGCTGATGCTAAAACGGATTTTTTTGAATCTAAAATTCGGCCGGTGTTGGCGACGCATTGTTTCGAATGCCACGGGCACAAGGATAAGGGGGGACTGAAGCTGGACAGTCGCGAGGCGATTCTTCAGGGCGGCGATAGCGGGCCGGCGATTGTTCTCGGTAAACCTCAGAAGAGCCTGTTGATGACGGCCGTGCAGCACGCGGATTCCGAGCTGGAAATGCCGCCGAAGAAGAAATTGCCGCCGGAGGCCATCGCCGATTTATCCCAATGGATTCGTGCGGGCGCCGTGTGGCCGGAAGGTAAAGGGCTTGGCTTTGCCACCGGCGAAATTACTGACGAGCAACGCAAGCACTGGGCGTATCAACCGCTCAAAGGCAACCCGGCACAGACGCCAGCCGGGGAGAACTTTATTGATGCGCACGTGCGCGGACGTCTGAAGGAACAGGGACTACAGTCTGTGAACTTGGCCGATCGTCGAACTCTCATACGGCGTGTGACTTTCAATCTCACGGGACTGCCGCCCACGCCGATGGAGGTTGAGGCATTTTTAAAAGATCAAAAGGCTGATGCTTGGTATCGAGTGGTGGAACGTCTGCTCGCTTCACCTCGGTATGGTGAGCGCTGGGGCCGGCATTGGCTGGATTTGGTGCGCTACGCAGATACAGCTGGCGATGCAGGCGATTATCCAATTCCGGAAGCCTATAAATACCGAAACTATGTCATTGATGCCTTTAACAAGGATAAACCTTATAACCAGTTTGTGCGTGAGCAGATTGCCGGTGATCAATTACACGCAGAGAATGAGGAGCAGCGTTGGGAGCAAACCATAGCCACCGGTTATATTGCCATCTCACGGCGTATCGGAGTGAGTCCCCACAAACTCCGGCACATTACTATTGAGGATACACTTAATAATCTCGGTAAAACCTTTCTCGGACTAACCATCGGGTGCGCACGTTGTCATGATCACAAGTTCGACCCCATCCCTACGGCTGATTACTACGCATTATATGGAATATTTGATAGCTCGGTGTATCCGCATGCCGGCGCAGAGCATAGCCCGCATCGGCATAGTTTTGTTTACCGAATGGGTAAGGCCAAGGCGGATGAAGTGCTCAAACCATTCCGCTCAAAATTGGAGCCTTGGAATAAAAAGGAACGGGATCAGTTTAATCTCTATCAATCATTTCAGCGCGAGGTGGTAACCGGATCAATCACGCGTCAGTCGGTCTGGGCAGGTTTGGAGGGGATTCGCGCTCGACGAGCAGAAGTGGCCAAGACCTTTCCCAATCCGGATATTGCCTACGCCATAGTCGATGGATCGGCGTCCGATGTATCGATCCATAAGCAGGGCAATCCGCGTGACCTCGGACCCAAGGTAAGACGGGGTTTTTTACAAATCCTGGGTGGACAGCAGCTTCCAGAAAACACCAAAGGCAGTGGTCGGCTCGAGTTAGCCAATTGGTTGACAAGCTCAGCCGAACCATTACTGGCACGGGTGATAGTAAATCGGATTTGGCATTATCATTTTGGTCGTGGATTGGTAAGTACACCCAGTGATTTTGGTGTCCGCGGTACGGCTCCTACTCATCCAGTACTACTGGATATGCTCGCCCAGTATTTTATCAAATCGGGCTGGTCCATAAAAAAAATGCACCGCTTGATTCTTGACTCTGAGACCTATCGAATGGCCGCTACTGAACATGCTGGCAATCTTGCCAAGGACCCTGATAATCATTTCCTTTGGCGTGCTAATCGACGCCGGTTGGATGCTGAAGAGTTGAGGGATTCGCTTTTGACCTTTAGTGCACAATTGGACATCACCCCCGGCGGTCGCCACCCTTTTCCACATCGCCTCACTTACTTTTATCGGCAGCACGAACCCTTTCAGGAAAAGTATGTATCCAATAAACGCAGTATTTATCAAATGCAGCAGCGTATTCAGAAGAACCCGTATCTGGATATGTTTGATGGCCCAGATGGAGGATTACATCTTGGAGATCGCAAGGCCTCCGTGACCACATTGCAGGCTCTTTACTTCATGAATTCAAAATTTATTCATGAACAAGCTGAAGCAATTACAGAGCGTTTGCCTGAGGAACACAAGGTGGAGTATTTATATGAGCTTGTGTTTAATCGCCGTGCAGAAGACAAGGAACTGGAGTTTGCGGAATCCTACTTTGCCAAGGACAACAGCCGCCAACGCTGGGCGGGTTATGTAAGAAGTATGTTAAGTAGTAACGAATTTCTATTTGTGGATTAAACAAGAACTTAAGATGAATTCCAATCGACGTAATGTGATTCGCTCGCTCGCAGGGGGAGGGCTCATTCTTCCCGGGTTGCTCTCGGAAATGATGGCTGTGGAAGATAAACCGCTTGCGCCGAAAAAGCCGCATTTTGCGCCCAAGGCCAAGCGCGTCATTTTCCTTTTCATGACCGGGGGTGTTAGTCATGTCGATACCTTCGATCCCAAACCTTTTCTCAATAAAAACCACGATAAGCCAAAGACCAAGGGGCGACGTTATTACAAGGGTTCAGGTTGGGATTTTAAAAAATATGGCCAATGTGGTACGGAGTTTAGTGATCTCTTTCCGCACATCGGGGGTATGGCTGATGATATTTGCATGATTCGGTCCATGCAGAATATTAATGGCGACCACTTTGGGGCAACGATTGGCCTGCATACCGGTTCCGATACCTTTAAGCGACCTAGTATAGGCTCTTGGGTGAGTTACGGGCTGGGAACTTATAATGCCAACCTCCCATCCTTCATGGTGATCTCACCAGGGTTACCTTATGCAGGCGGGCAGGTTTGGGGTTCAGATTTTCTCCCCGTTTTACATCAGGGCACTCGAATTATTCCAGGGGCCGAACCCATCGCCAATATGCATCGTCGCACGCAGACTGACAGTCAGCAACGCGATGAATTGAGTTTGCTGGAATTTTTTAATAATCAGCACCTTCACGGTCGTGCAAATGATTCCAAACTGCTTGCCCGAATTAAGTCTTTCGAGACTGCTGCCGGCATGCAGACCGCTGCACCCGAGGCGTTTGATCTTTCGAAGGAAACTGATGCAACGCATGATTTATACGGGTTAAAACGCGGTGACACCAAGGGTTTTGGGTGGCAGTGTATGGTTGGACGTCGGTTAATCGAGCGGGGCGTTCGCTTTGTGGAACTGATTGATGGCGATACGCGCATTGATTACAACTGGGATGCACATGCCAACATGAGCAATTACAATAAGCTCGCCCGCAACGTGGACCAACCCATTGCAGGTATGTTGAAAGATCTGAAAGATCGAGGCCTTATGGAGGATACCCTCGTCGTTTTTGCCACCGAATTTGGCCGTGGCCCTTTCCAACCTAACCCCGGAGTGAGTGGGCGAGGGCATCACGCCAGGGTCTTTAGTAGTTGGCTTGCTGGTGCGGGCGTCAAAGGGGGAATGGTTCATGGGGCCAGTGATGAACTTGGCGAACAGGTCGCCAACGATATTGTCACCATTCACGATTTTCAGGCTACAATCCTGCATCTCCTCGGGATGGATCACGAACGTCTCACCTATCGCCACGCTGGTCGAAACTTTCGACTCACCGACGTGCATGGGCATGTGGTTAAGGATATTTTGACCTGAACAAAACGAGGGCTTTCACCATCCCAGATTGGCTGATGAACCGAGCTGCCAGCCCAATTGGGCGATCGTTTGGTAAATCGCCGCGCCGGCGAAATCAAAACTACTCTGGTGCTCCCGCGTCCTCGATCCCATTCGGTTGACTAAGTCCGCCTCTTCCAGTGTCTTTGAGTTCCCTTTGCGATTGAATTGAGCGGGGTGGAGCGTAGGGTTGGGGCATGCAGTTTTCCAACGATGTTTCTCGACGACAGTTTTTGACGCAAACCGGCTTGACGGTCGGTGCTTTGGCCGCGGGTGCGGCTTGGACTAAGGATGCGGCGCCGCTGCAGATTTCGCTCGCGCAATGGACGATCAATCGGGAGCTACGGTCGGGCAAGATTGATAATCTTGATTTCGCCAAGGTCGCCGCGGAACACGGCATCCACGCAGTGGAGTACGTGAACCAGTTCTTCATGGACAAGGCGAAGGACGTGAAATATCTCGGCGAGATGAAAAAGCGCGCGGCCGATCAGGGCATAAAGAGCCTGCTGATCATGTGTGATCGCGAGGGCAATATTGGCGATCCGGATTCGGCCAAGCGTAAGCAGACGGTGGACAACCACCGCAAGTGGCTCGATGCAGCCAAGTTTCTCGGGTGCCATTCCATCCGTGTGAATGCCGGTAGTAGCGGCACGTGGGACGAGCAGGTGAAGCTGGCGGCAGACGGTCTCAGCCGGCTCACGGCGATTGGCGCGAAACTGGGATTGAATGTGATTGTAGAAAATCACGGCGGCCTCTCGAGCAACGCTGACTGGCTGGTGGAGGTCATTAAGAAGGTTGACCATAAACGCTGCGGCACCTTGCCGGACTTCGGCAACTTCCGCATCAAGCCGGGCGAAAGCTATGATTCCTATCGCGGGATGCAGAAGTTGCTGCCATTTGCCAAGGGTGTGTCGGTGAAAGACCGCGTGTGGGACGACAAGGGCAAGCAATTCGCGCTCGACTATGACCGCATGCTCAAGCTCGTGCACGCCTCCGGTTTCCGCGGCTACTGCGGTATTGAATTCGGCGGCTACGCCAACCTTACGGCCAGTCGCAAAAAACTCCAGACCGCCATCAGTAAACTGTAAGGCAACCATGCGAACAATACTTCTGACCCTGTTCGGTATGTGGGCGCTGCACGCGGCTGCGGCCGCGCCCAATTATGTGCTGATCTTTTGTGACGATCTGGGGTATGGCGATTTGGGGTGTTATGGGTCGACGAAGAATCGCACGCCGCGGATTGATGCGATGGCGAAGGAGGGGATGCGGTTCACGAGTTTTCTTTCGTCCAGCCCGGTGTGCACGCCTTCGCGGGCGAGCCTGTTGGCCGGTTGCTATGCGCGGCGCGTGGGAATGCATGAGGATTTCAACGGGCACTGGGTGCTCATTCCGCGGAGTCGCCGTGGGATGCGTGCCGACGAATTGACATTGCCTGAAATGCTCAAGTCCAAGGGCTACGCCACGGCGTGCATTGGAAAATGGCATTTGGGCGATCAGCCGCCGCATCTGCCAACCGCGCACGGGTTTGATGAGTACTATGGCATTCCGTACTCAAACGACATGGCCAGCGCGCGGCGGGGCGATCCGCCGTTACCACTGATTCAGGACACGAAGGTGATCGAGGCACCGGCCAATCAGGCCACGCTCACAAAACGTTACACGCGTGAGGCGATTCAGTTTATTGAGCGCAATAAATCGAAGCCGTTCTTTCTGTATCTGCCGCACACCTTTCCGCATCTGCCGCTCTTTGCCTCGAGGGAGTTTCACGGCAAGAGTGCCAATGGACGGTACGGCGATTCGGTGGAGGAGATTGATTGGTCCACCGGCAAGATTCTGGATGCGCTCAAGCAACACGACTTGGACAAGAACACGCTGGTGATTTTCACCTCGGACAATGGCTCCAACGGCCGTAACGGCGGTTCCAACGCGCCGTTGTCCGGTGCGAAAGGCGGTACGATGGAGGGCGGCATGCGGGTGCCGATGATCGCACGCTGGCCCGGTCGCATTCCCGCCGGCGGCACGTGCAATGAGTTGTCCAGCACGATGGATTTTCTGCCGACATTTGCGGCCCTGAGCGGCGGATTGTTATCCGCCAATAAGATTGACGGACACGACATCACGCCGCTACTCACCGGCACGAAAGGGGCAGCCTCGCCGTATGAGGTATTTTATTATTACCGTCGTCGCCAGTTGCAGGCGGTGCGATGGGGTGATTGGAAATGGCATTTGCCGTTGGCGAACACGTTCCCCAACTGGACCACTGCCAATCAAAAAGGTCGTGGGCGGCCGGGTAAGTTGGTGAATTTGAAAACGGATTTGGCGGAGAAAGTGGATGTGACCGCTGCCAACCCGAAGGTGATGGCCAAGATGCGCGAATTGGTTGCGCAGGCGGAAGCGGCGCTGGGCAACGAGGACCGTCAGGGTAAAGAGCAACGACCGGCCACGACACTGAAAAGTTCGAAGCCGATGGTGTTGGTGAAATAATCCGTAGGCTCGACAAATGGTTGGGGTTCATCCGTAATTCGCGCGTCTCATGCGTTTGAAGGATCGGATAATTTTGGTGACCGGCAGTACGACCGGGATTGGCGAGCACATGGCGCGGCGTTTTGTGGCGGAAGGCGCCAAGGTGATTTTACACGGACGCAACGCTGAGCGTGGCGCGGCGTTGGTGGCGGAACTGGGGGCGGGCAACGCGGCCTTTTGTCAGGGCGACCTCGGGGATGCGACCTATCCGGAGCAGTTGGCCCAGGATGCACTGGCGGTGCACGGGCGCATTGATGGGCTGGTTAACAATGCGGGGCTGGTGACGCGCAATAAGATTGAGGAGACGGACGCGGAGTTTTTCGATCGCATCATTGGGGTGAACGCGCGTGCGCCGCTGTTGCTGATCCGCGCGCTGTTGCCGGCGCTCAAAAAGAGCGAGGGGTCGGTGCTGAATATCGGCTCCATTCTGGCCTGGTGTGGTCAGGAGAATTTGGTGGCCTATTCGATGAGTAAGGGGGCGCTGATGACGATGACGCGAAACCTCGCCGACTCGCAGGCGCGGCACAAGGTGCGATTCAATCAACTCAATGTCGGCTGGACGCTGACGGAGAATGAGTATCACGTGAAGATTGCCGACGGTCTGCCGGAGAATTGGCCGGACAAGTTGCCGGAACACGCGGCGCCCTCAGGGAAATTGATGGGACCGGAAGATATTGCGACGGCCTCGGTGTACTGGGTGAGCCCGGAGAGTGCGCCGGTAAGCGGGTCGGTGCTGGAGATTGAGCAATACCCGGTGATTGGTCGATTCCCAAATTTTGAAGGCGAAGATGCCGTGTAATATTTTATCCTGATGTTCATGAAACGAATTATCCTTTCCCTGATCGCCTTGCTGCCGGCGTTGTCGGCGTCGGCGGGGACGTACGATCCCAGCCGGTTTGAGCGCGAGGTGCTGGTGAGCAGCAGCCGCGATGCGATCCAGTTTGAAGTGTTGGCCAATGGCGACATTGTGTTTGTGGAATTTGCCGGCGGCGTGAAACGCTGGACTGCCCAGACTGGCGCGGTAACCACGCTGGGTCGTGTGCCGACTTATGCCAAGGGCGAGGTGGGTCTGCTGGGGTTTGCGGTGAGCCCGAACTTCTTGAAGAACGGCCATCTCTTCACGCTGCATTGTCCCTCGGCCAAACAGGACACGATGCGCGTGAGCCGTTTTATGGTGAAGGAAGACGTGATGGATGTGAAGGGCGAGGAGGTGTTGCTCGAGTGGCCGTATGATGATGAACACATTTTTCACATGGGCGGCGCGGTGTTCATGGACGACCGCGGCCACCTGTACATTGGCAATGGCGACAACTGCCACTGGAAGCCGGGGCTGCCGATCGATTATCGGCCGGGCAAAAAGAGTTGGGACGCCATGCGTTCAGCAGGCAACTCGCAGGATTTGCGCGGCAAGATTCTGCGCATCCAGCCGAAGGATGAGGGCGGGTACGTGATTCCGAAGGGGAATTTGTTTGCCGACCCAAAACAGGGTCGACCGGAAGTGTACGCGATGGGCGTGCGCAATCCGTTTCGCATGACAGTCGATGACTCCGACGGCACGCTGTACTTCGGCGATGTGGGGCCGAATGTGTTTCCGGAACTGAAGATTAACCCGCTCGGGTATGATGAAATCAATGCCGCGCCCAAGGCAGGGAACTTCGGATGGCCACTGTTCATCGGACCGAATGAGCCGTACCCGGTTTACGATTTTGAGAACAACAAGGTGGTGGCCACCTTCAAACCGGGCGCACCGGAGAATCATTCGCCGAACAACACCGGCCTCAAGAAACTGCCGCCTGCGCAGCCGGCGTTGATCTGGTACGGCAACGTGAAAAGCAAACGCTTTCCCAGCCTCGGCTCGGGAGGTCGCTCGATCATGGCTGGGCCGGTGTATCGGTATGATCCCAGAAGTGAATCGTCCATTCGTCTCCCCAAGGAATTCGACGGGCACTTGTTTATTTACGAGTGGATGCGCAACTGGATCCAGACGACCAAGCTCGGCACCGACGGCCCGGCGGTCACGACGTTCTTGCCGGACTGGAATTTTCGTCGGCCGGTGGATATGAAACTCGGCCCGGACGGCGCGTTATACATCATCGAGTACGGCGACAAATGGTGGGAAAACACCGACAGCCGCATCGCACGCATCGTGTACCGCCGCGGTAATCGCGCTCCGAAGGCGATGTTGGCGGCGGACGTCTCGGCCGGCAAGGCGCCGTTGAAAGTGGCGATCAGCGCCGCGCAATCATCGGATCCGGACGGTGATGCATTGAAATACAAATGGAGCGACGGCAGCACAGGGCCTACTTGGAATCAGGCTATCAAGAAACCCGGCGTGCATCAGATTTCAGTGACCGTTACCGACCTCAACGGAGCGAAGAGCACGGCCACACAAACAATCCATGTGGGCAACGCGCGTCCTGAAGTGATGTTTCAATCGCCAGCTCACGGCTCGTTTTTCGACTGGCGGCAGAAGCTCGCCTACAAACTGGCGGTCTCTGATGCCGAAACGAAAACGATCGACGGCAACCTCGTGGCCCTGCAGGGAGAGTTTCGAAATCGACGTTATCTCACTGATGAGGATACCGAGTTATCCATGCCCGGTTTGGTGTTGATGCGCAAGAGCACCTGCTTTGCCTGCCATATTTCCGATGCGCCCTCGGCTGGGCCGTCCTACGAATTGGTCGCCAAGAAATATGCTGATGAGAAGGGTGCGGCCGCGCGCCTGGCCGAGAAGGTGCTGAAGGGCGGCGTGGGCGCATGGGGACAGCAACCGATGCCGCCGCACCCACAGCATACTCTCGAGCAAACGCGCTTGATGGTGGACTGGATTTTGTCTCTTAACGACAACACCGCCAGAACGCCGCGTCGCGGTTTGATCGGCACGTACGCTGCGCCGGCACAGCCGAAGATTCGCGTGGACGAGGGCGTACTTGTGCTCACTGCCGGCTACACCGATGCAGGCGCCGAAGGCATGCCGCCGTTGCGCGGAGAGAAAACAATCGTGCTTCATTCGCGCCGCAAGAAGGCGGCGCTCTACGACGTCAACTACGGCATGCAATACGTGGAACAGGTCGAGGGCGAGAAGGGCATCATCGGCCATTTCCAAAACGGCGATGCGATTGTGTTCCGCGAGCTGAATCTGGCTGAGGTGTCGAAAATCCTCGTGCGCGCCGGTGGCATTGATGGAACGGGTCGCCTTGAGCTGCGCGCCGGATCGGCCAAGGGCAAGCTATTGGCCGCGGTGAAAGTGAAATCCACCGGCGACGGTGAATTTGTAGAACTGCCCGCCAAGCTGAAGACCAATGATCTCACCGATGTGTGGGTGATCGCCAAAACCAAAGGCGTGCTGGGCCTGAACTGGATTGAGTTTCAGAAGTAGCGCGTTCGCGCATCTGTTTTCCTTGCCCGAAACCGTGTTGTACGGGACGATAGAGGCATGAATTTTTGGGCGATTTTTCTGCTGGTTGGCCTGCCGTTGGCGTCGTTTGCCGCGGACTCGGTGCAGTACAACCGCGATGTGCGGAAAATTTTGGCAGCGAATTGTTTCTCGTGCCACGGGCAGGATGCGGAGACGCGAAAGGGTAAGCTGCGGTTGGATGAAGCGGCTAGCGCATTGAAACCGAGGAATGGGGCGGCGGCGATTGTGCCGGGCAACCTCGAGGAGAGCGAGGCGTGGCAGCGGATTATTACGGACGATGCCGATGACCTAATGCCGCCGCCGGACTCGAAGAAAACCCTGAGCGCGGAGGAGAAGGCCATCCTCAAGGCGTGGATCGAGCAGGGGGCTAAGTACGAGGAGCATTGGGCGTTCATCGCGCCGAAGAAACCGGTCGTGCTCAAGGCTGCCAAGGAGGTGGCGAATCCGATTGATGCATTTCTGCAACGACGCCTCGCTGGGGAAGGCCTGAAGCCCGCGCCGTTGGCCAAGCCGGAGACGTTGGTGCGCCGCGTGTATCTGGATCTCACCGGCCTGCCGCCGACGCTCGCCGAGGTGGATGGCTTTCTGCTGGATAAATCGCCCGAGAAACTGGAACGTCTGATCGTCGGCTTGATGAAGCGACCAACGTATGGCGAGCACATGGCGCGCTATTGGCTGGACCTCGCGCGCTACGCAGACACGCAC
>DPAW01000221.1 GCA_003517285.1 Verrucomicrobiales bacterium | reverse complement strand
ATGGGTTCGGTCTGCCAGTGACATCTTGGAAATCACTGACGATCGCTTTGGCCCATTTAAAGGGCAGATGCTGGTGGGCGATTTCCAAAACGCCGTACTCACGCGCGTGCAGCTAGAAAAAGTAAATGACGAATGGCAGGGCGCCGTGTGGCCGTTCCTCAAGGGGTTTCAATCGGGCGTCAACCGTATGGTCCTCGGCAATGACGGGCGGCTTTACGTCGGTAGCGGCAAGGTCACAGCTTGGGCTGCTAACGCACCGGCATTTCACGCCTTGGAGCGAGTGAAGTTCAAGGGACGCACACCGTTTTCGGTTAAGAACGTCCGCGCTCTGCCTGATGGATTTCAACTGACCTTCACTCAACCCGTGAATCGCGATTCTGCGTTGGCTCAGGATGGTTTTGATGTTTGGCAATATCGCTATGAATACCACAAGAGCTATGGCTCACCGGAGTTCGACCACGAAGGCCGAAAGGATCGTTTCACTGTCATTGATGTGAAATCCGTTAGTGTTTCGGCGGACAACCTCAAGGTGACCTTGAAACTTAACGGCTGGAAAACCGGATATGTCACTGCCGTGCGCGCTCTGGATATTCGTGATGCGAAGGGCGGTAAATTGTGGAATGACACTTTTTATTACACGCTGAACCAAATCCCCAAGCGCTAGGCCGAATCGCCAGCTTGATTGAGACGTCATATAATCTACACTCACCCCATGCGCTGGCCGCTTCTTTATTTACTCCTCGTGTCTTGGGTGGGCCTTGGCTTATCGGCCAAGGGAGGAGAACACTGGGCATTCATCGCGCCGCACCGCCATCCACCACCCACAATAAAGCAAACGGACTGGCCAAAAAATGCCATTGATCATTTCATTCTCGCCGAGCTGGAAGACGCCAATCTTCAGCCATCGACCGAGGCAGACAAGATAACCCTGTTGCGTCGCGTATATCTCGATTTGATCGGCCTGCCTCCAACCCCGACCGAAGTGAAAGCATTTCTCGCCGACAAGCGTCCCGATGCTTACGAGCGCATTGTAGATCAACTATTAGCCTCACCGCGATACGGCGAACGCTGGGGACGTCACTGGCTGGACGCCGCCCGGTATGCCGATAGCGACGGCTACAGCCATGATGCCCCGCGAATCATGTGGCAATACCGCGATTGGGTTATTCGCGCCATCAATGACGACCTGCCGTTCGATCAATTTGTCATCGAACAACTGGCCGGCGACATGCTTCCCGATGCCACCGCGGCCCAGCGCATCGCGACCGGCTTTCATCGTAACACGCAGATCAACACCGAGGGCGGCGTGGACCGGGAACAGTTCCGAATCGATTCCATCTTCGACCGCATTTCCACGACCGGCGAGGTTCTCTTCGGGCTCACTTTCGGCTGCGCCCAGTGTCACGACCACAAGTACGATCCCATCAAGCAGGTGGAGTACTACCAGATGTTCGCTTATTACAATCAAGTCGACGAACCTCGTCACGAAATCCCAACTGCCGCGGATTTAAACGCGCAAACTGCCCATGACCAAAAAATCACCGCCCTCACCACCAAGGTAAACAACGAAGAGCAGGGCAGTGATGGCCGCAAAAAATTAGAGGCCGAACTCGCCCAACTGAAAAAGAAACGTCCACGCGCCACCACCGCATTGGTGATGATGCAGCGCAGCACCCCGCGCATGACACATCGCTTTATCCAAGGCAATTTCACACGTCCCGCCGAGGAGGTGAAGCCCGGCGTGCCGAGCATCCTTCATTCATTCCCCAAGGCGGAAACCGCTAATCGTCTGGATTTTGCCCGCTGGGTCACGAGCCGAAACAATCCCCTGATGGCGCGTGTCACAGTCAACCGGATGTGGCTGCATTATTTTGGAAAAGGCATTGTGGAGACGGAAAACGACTTCGGCACGCAAGGATCCGCCCCAAGCCACCCGGCTCTGCTGGATTGGCTGGCCACCGAATTCATGCGCGCCCAATGGAGCCGAAAGACCATGCATCGGCTAATGGTCACATCAGCCACTTACCGGCAATCGTCCAAACGCCGCGCCGACCTTACCGATACGGATCCTTACAACAAACTGCTCGGCCGCCAATCCCGCCTCCGATTGGATGCCGAAATCGTTCGAGACAACGCCTTGGCGGCCAGTGGTCTTCTCAGCACGAAAATGGGTGGCCCGGGCGTGTTCCCACCACAACCGCCCGGCTGCATGAACCTCGGCCAACATCGCCGTAATTGGACCGCCAGCAAAGGAGAAGATCGTTATCGGCGCGCAGTGTACACTTATCGTTGGCGCGCCACGCCGCACCCCGCCCTTAAGGTGTTTGATGCTCCCGATGCCTTCGCCTCATGCACACGCCGCATCCGAAGCAATACGCCGCTTCAAGCGCTGACACTTCTGAATGACCCGGCTTTTTTTGAAATTGCCCAAGGCTTAGCCGAACGTATTTTGAAAGAGGGCGACAAAGCGGACAAGGCGCGTATTGTACTTGGATTCCAACTGTGCCTTGCCCGCGAACCAGATGCCCGCGAGCTTACGGTCCTTGAGTCTTTTTTGAACAAACAACGGCAGCTGTATACTGACATGGGTACAGTGACTCTGGCGCCGGTTGTCCAGCACCCACACGGCAGTCAAGCCGTGAATGAGGCACAACGCAGTGAACAGGCCGCTTGGATCATGCTGGCCCGAGTTCTGTTGAACCTCGACGAAACGATTACCCGCGAATGATACACGATCTTCAAGAAACCACCCGCCGTCATTTTTTTAGCCGCTGCGGCATGGGGCTCGGCTCCATCGCACTGGGCTCCATGATGAGCGACCAGACGCAAGCCAAACCGTTTGCGCCAAAGCAGCCGCATTTCAAGCCGCGGGCAAAAAACGTTATCTACCTCTTTATGGGCGGTGGACCGTCGCAACTGGAATTGTTTGACTGGAAACCCGAGCTCTCCAAACGCCACGGGCAGGATATTCCGGAATCGTTCATTAAAGGCAAACGGTTTGCCTTCATGAACAGCTCCTTCAAGAAGGCCAATAAACTGCTGGGTCCCACACGCAAATTCGAACGGCACGGCCAAAGCGGGATTTGGGTGAGCGACCTGTTTCCTCACATAGCCAGTATCACGGATGAAATATCCGTGGTGAAAAGCTGTAAAACAGAACTCTTCAATCACGCACCGGCCAAACTGTTCATGAACACCGGCACGGGCTTGTTTGGCCGGCCGAGCATGGGATCGTGGGTGACCTATGGTTTGGGCAGCGAATCCCAAAGCCTGCCTGGCTTTGTAGTACTCCAATCCGGCCCGCGCGGCCCGCGTGGAGGCGCTGTGAACTGGGCCAGCGGTTTTCTCCCCACCACTTTTCAAGGCGTGCCGTTACGCGGCAGCGGCGATCCCATTCTCAATCTCGCAAGCCCCAAGGGTGTGAGCGCCCAATCCCAACGCGATTCGCTCGATGCCTTGAAGGCTCTTAACCTCAAGCGGTTAATGGAAACTGGCGATGAAGAAATCCGCACGCGTATTGCCAGTTACGAAATGTCTTATCAGATGCAATCCAGCGCGCCGGAATTGATTGATATTTCAGGCGAAACCCAAGCCACACTGGATCTCTATGGCGCGAAACCCGGACAGGCGAGCTTTGCCAACAACTGCCTACTGGCGCGTCGATTGGTGGAACGCGGTACGCGGTTTGTGCAGCTTTACCATACCAACTGGGATCACCACGGCGGCCCTGGTGAAACGCTCACAAAAGATCTCGAAAAGGTAACGCACGATGTGGATCAAGGTTGCACCGCCTTAATTAAAGACCTGAAGGCACGCGGCCTTTTGAATGATACCCTCGTAATTTGGGGCGGTGAATTTGGACGCACGCCCATGAGCGAGGCGCGT
>DPAW01000213.1:3665-5739 GCA_003517285.1 Verrucomicrobiales bacterium | reverse complement strand
TGACGTCACCACTACGGTGGATGGGAAGGGTATGATGACAGCCGGCACACGTGGTGAGGCGTTTGTGATGGCGCGGTTCGATCAGATCACTGTGGGCACACAAGTGTTGGTGATTCCGGAGATGCCAGACTTCAAATTCCCCAATGAGCCCGAGGCTAACTACATCGATACCCTCGTGCACAACAAGCTCAAGAAGATTCGCATCACCCCGAGTGAAGTGTGTGATGACAACACATTTATTCGCCGAACCTATCTTGATATTATCGGCGTGCTGCCCGCACCCGAAGCAGTGAAGATGTTTGTGGCCGACAAGTCGCCGGACAAACGATCTAAGCTGGTGGACGACCTTATTGCCCGGCCGGAATTCGTGCGTATGTGGGTTATGAAATGGGCTGAACTGCTGCAGATCCGGACCCAGAACAATCAGTTCTACTACAAGAACGCCGTGCTCTACTTCGAGTGGTTACGAGAACAGTTTGAGCAGGACCAGCCGATGGACAAGATTGTCCAGGAACTACTCGGTGCCCGTGGGGGAACCTTTAGTAATCCCGCCGGCAATTTCTACCAGGTGGAACGAGACACGCTAAAACTGACCGAGAACGCCGCTCAGATTTTCATGGGCATGCGCATCCAATGCGCCCAGTGCCACAATCATCCGTTCGATCGTTGGACAATGGATGATTATTACAGCTTCGCCTCGCTGTTCGCCCAGGTAGGCCGGAAAACCGGTGAAGATAATCGTGAGACCATCATCTACAACCGCGGTAGTGGTGGCGTAAGGCATATTGTGGGCAATCGCGACATGCCGCCAAAGTTCCTCGGAGCTGATGGGCCCGAGATTAGAAAAGATGCCAATGGCAAAATGGTGTCCGGGTTTCCGTTGAAGGATGGTGGGGACCGTCGTGTGGCTTTAGCTGAATGGTTGGCCTCTCCACAGAATCCTTACTTTGCAAAGAATATGGCCAACATTGTTTGGTCGCACTTTCTCGGCCAGGGTATCGTGGAGCCTGTGGATGATGTGCGCATCAGCAATCCGCCGAGCAACCCCGAGTTGCTTGACGAGTTGGGCAAACGGTTTCAGGAGAGTGGTTATAACTTCAAGCAGCTTGTGCGCGAGATTTGTAATTCCCGTGCCTACCAACGTAGCGTGCAAAGCACCGAGTCCAACCAGAGTGACACCCGCAACTTTGCCAAGAGCACCATCCGCCGCGTCCGCGCCGAGGTGTTACTGGATATCATTAGCCAAGTGACGGATACTCAGAATAAATTCCGTGGATTACCGGTGGGATCCAGTGCGGTGGAGATTGTTGATGGCGGTACCTCTACATTTTTCCTCACCACATTTGGCCGGGCCACTCGTACGACGGTTTGTTCCTGCGAAGTGGCCCTCGAGCCAAACCTTTCGCAGGCGCTACATTTGCTCAATGGCGATACCGTTAACACCAAATGCAGCCAGGGCGGTGTCGTTCGGAAATTGTTGCAAGCCGGGAAAAGCCCAGAGGACGTGATCGACGAACTTTATATCCGGTGTTTGGCACGTAAACCCACCGAAACGGAGAAGACTAAGCTCATGGCGTTCGTGGGCGAGGAAGGTCGCACGGATGAAGAAGTGTTGAACGACCTCTTCTGGGCCGTGCTGAACTCCAAGGAGTTTATCTTTAACCACTAACTGATCCGCCCGCAAGCGGGCGGATAACTAGGGATAATTGAAACCGATGATGACTCGGAAATTAAAATCCATCGCGCTTGCCGGCTTCTTTTTGGCCGGACTTCAGATACAAGCACAAGACAAGATCACCTACGAAGATCACGTCCTGCCCATCCTGCGCAACGCCTGTCTCAAGTGCCATAACCCGGACAAGATGCGGGCCGATCTCGACCTGTCGACCTACAACGCCCTTATGAAAGGCGGCGGCGGCGGAGAGGTTGTGGCCGGTGGCGATGCCGATGGCAGCTTCCTTTACCAGGTCATTACCCATGCCGAAGAACCCACCATGCCGCCCAACGGCAAGCTATCCGACAAGGAGATTGAGGTATTCAAAAAATGGATCGTCGGGGGGCTCCTTGAAACCAC
>DPAW01000213.1:0-3278 GCA_003517285.1 Verrucomicrobiales bacterium | reverse complement strand
GGCAAACGACCCGAAGGCCCCGCACCCATGCCGGTGGAAGTGCTTTCGCTCGACCCCTTTGTGCGCACCGATCGCACCAGTGTCTCCACCGCTATCGCCGTCAGCCCATGGGCCCCGCTCGTGGCTATTGGCGGCCAGCGACAGGTGATCCTTTACAATACCGACAACCTCAAGGTCGCCGGAATCATCCCATTTCCCAAAGGATATCCGCACAGCCTGAACTTCAGCGCCACCGGCAAACTACTTGTCATCGGCGGTGGTCGCGGAGCCAACCTCGGATTCAGTACCGTGTGGGATGTCACCAAAGGGGAACAGCTCCTAACCGTGGGGGAAGACTTGGATGCCGTGCTCGCCACGGACATTTCCGCTGACCAACGTTACATCGCCCACGGCGGCCCGGATCGCCTAGTACGCATTTTCTCCACAGACACCGGCGAGATGCTGCACAAGATCAAGAAACATACTGATTGGGTTACCGCCATGCGGTTCGGTCCGAAAGGTAAATACGTTGCCTCCGGCGACCGTGCCGGCGGCATTCACGTGTGGGAAGCTGAGCCTGGCGGCCGGGTTGCCTCTCTTATGGGCCACCGCGGTCGCATCACCGGCCTCGAATGGGTGAACACTAACATCGTCGCCAGCGTCAGTGAAGATGGCACCGGCAAACTTTGGAACATTGATGAAGTCACCCAGCTCAAGAGCTGGACCGCCCACAGCGGCGGCGCGTCTGGTCTGCGTCGGGCCCAAACCGGCGATTTGGTCACCGTGGGCCGCAACCGCCGCGCCACACTCTGGGATGCCGGCGGCAACGCCAAGCGCAGCTTCACCTTCCCCGGTGATATCCCCTCCACCGGCGTTCCCACTCATGATGCCAAACGCGTGATTGGCACCGATTGGACCGGCCAGGTTTATGTGTGGAACGCCGCTGATGGTCAGGAGATCAGTCGCCTCTCCCTGAACCCCGCCACCATGGCCGAGCAATTTACTGCCGCTCAAAAAGTCGTGGATGAAAAAGCGGCCGCAGCCCGCGCTGCCGAAGCTGCTCACAAAGCCGTCCTTGATCAAATCGGCAAAACTAAGGCCGATCAGGCCGCCCTCACCGCCGCCGTCACCATGCGCCAAAAAGCCGTGACCGATTCCAAGGCAGCGCTGGATAAATTGGTGGCCGAGAAACAAAAACCTGCTCAAGCCAAAGCCGCCACCGCCGCCAAGGCCGTGGAAACCGCCACCGCCGCCAAGGCCACAGCGGATAAGGCACTGGCCGCCGCGGCCGAAGCCGATAAGCCGGCAGCCCAAGCCAAGACCGAGGCTGCCGTCAAAATGCTCAACGACGCGCAAGCTGCCAAGAACAGCGCCGACAAGGCATTGGCCACGATCAACACGCAGGTTACCCAAGCCGGCACTATTCACGCCGCTGCCAATAAATCATTGGCCGAGGCACAAACCAAACAAAAGACTGGCCAACCAGTGCTCACCAAGCGCCTAGCAGATCTCGCCAAGGCTAATTCGGCGGAGCAGGCCAAGGTCACCGCGGCCGGCGCCGCCCTGACCTCCGCCCAAGAAGACGCTGATCACCTGCGCCTGAGCAAAACCTTTGCAGCCCTTTACACCGTCCGCCGCGAAGTCAGCAGTCAGGACGCCGAGCTGGCACAACTCAAATCAGAGTCCGAGTCCGCCCAAACTGCCTTGACCAATGCCAAGGCCGCCCTGGCCGCCGCCCAAAAACGGGATCTCGGCGCTGCCAAAACCGCTCTGCAAGCCAAGGTCAACGAAGCTCAAAACGCCAAAACCAAGGCCGACGAAGCCTTGGCCGCCGCGCAGGCCGAAGTGGCCCGGGAAAAGACCAAGGTCGTAGAAGCCCAAAAAGTGGTCGCCACCCGCGAGGCCGCCATGAAACAGGCCCAAGCCAATCTGCAAACCGCCCAAACCGCCGCCACTAAGGCCCAAACCGCCGCCCAAGCCGAGGCCGCCAAAGTGGCTGCCGCGCAAAAACAATACAACGACCTTGCGGCCGTCGAACTCGTGCCGGTTCAAACCATTGATCGCGCTCTGGAAATCTCCGTGGCGCAGGCGCTCGTCGCTAAGACCAATGCCGCCAAGGCGCTTCAGTCCATCGAACGCGAACTCGGCCCCGCCGAGAAAGCGGCCACCGCCACCGCCGCCGCCGCCAAGGCCGCGCAGGATGCCGCCGCCAAAGCCAAAGCGGCCATGACCCCTCTGGCCGCCGCCCTCGCCAAGGCCAAGACAGAGACGGCCAATCTGGTAAAAGCCGAGGCCGCTGCCAAGACCACCCATGAGGCGCTCGTGCAAAAAATGAAACCGGCCGAAACCGCCGCCGCCGCCGCCGAAGCGCGCTTCAAGGCTTCCCCGGCCGCCAAGGTAAAAGCAGATGCCGCCTTGAAGGTTGTGAACGCTAAGGTCGAAGCCGCCCTGGCCGCCTTCCAGAAAGCCGAGATGGCCGCTCAGAGCGCCGAATTGAATGCCGGTAATGATGCCGCTAAGCAAGCCGAGGCCAAGAAACTTCGGGCCGCCGCCACGGCTGCCAAGGGCGCGCTGGATACCTTGAGCGCCAAGGATCAGAAAGCCGCCCTGGCCGAGGTCGCTAAAGCCACCGAGATCATCGCCGCCGCTTCCCGTGCCAAGGCTGCTGCGGACACCACCTTGGTCGCCGCCAACGCCACCGTGGCCCAAGGCAAGGCCAAGCTGGATGGCGCCACCAAGGCCCGCACCGCCGCGCAACAGGCCGAAGCCGCCGCGCAAGCCAAGCTCGCTCCCGTGCTTGCGGCCCACACACGCGCTGCCCAACTGGCCACCGCCCGCCAGCAAAGCGCGGCTACTGCTAAGGCGCATTGGACCGAGTTGTTGAACGCCCAGCAAAAACCCGCCCAAGCCGCCTTGGCCGCTGCGGAAACCATCTTGAAGGAACTCACCTCCGCCAAAAAATCCAGCGCCCTCGTACTCACCCGGGTGAAGGCAGAAATGCTCGTGGCCCAGAAGCCGGTGGATGCCGCCAAGGCTGTCGCTGCCAAGGCCCAAATTGCCGCCACCGCCGCCACCGCCGAGGTGGCCAAAATGCAGGCGACCGTGAAAACCGCTCAGACCGCCATCACTGAAAGTCGCGCCGCCATGGCCAAGGCCGAAGCAACGGTGGCGCAGATGGCCAAGGAAAAAGTCGAGCCCATGCAGGCGGCCGTGACTACTGCCGCCAAGGCGATGGCCGCCACGCAAGCGGCCCATGCCAATCTTGAAAAGGATCATCAAGCCCGCGTCGCCGCCCTGAC
>DPAW01000112.1 GCA_003517285.1 Verrucomicrobiales bacterium | reverse complement strand
CGTGGTCTTGCCATGGTCGATGTGCGCAATAATGCTGAAATTTCTGATCTTCGAGGAATCCATTTGCTCGCTGAAACAAAGCCGGAGAAAATACCGGAGTGGCTGTTGGATAAAAGAAAATACTATTTTTTTGCGCGATCGGCGATTGCTTGACCCAAATCAAGCAGGCGCGTCACACAGGGCCGGGTCGGGCCTTCCGCGTATATCCTTAGCACGGGCTCTGTACCGGATCCCCGTAACATGAGCCAACTTCCGCAGCGGCCCGTGTACTTTACCCCATCAAAGGTTTGGATTTTATCAATCGGCGAACCCAGTAAATCGCTTGGCGAATTTTCTGCGGCGAACCGCATGAGGTGCGCTCGTTTGTTCAGTGGATAATGCGTGTCAATGCGGCCATAGGCAAAGTGGCCGTATTCCTTGGTTAATTCTGTGAGGAGTTTGGTGAGAGGTTTGCCTTCGGTGGCGAGAAGCTCAAGAATCATGAGTCCGGCCAGAATGCCATCCCGCTCCGGAACATGACCGGGGAAGCCGATGCCGCCGCTCTCCTCAAAGCCCAGCAACACATCGCCCTGAAGCATTTCC
The DNA here is from genome assembly GCA_003517285.1 of Verrucomicrobiales bacterium. Lineage (GTDB taxonomy): Bacteria > Verrucomicrobiota > Verrucomicrobiia > Limisphaerales > UBA1100 > UBA1100. The sequence continues at coordinate 2,948 of DPAW01000112.1, read as the reverse complement.
TCGCAAATATATTTGAAGCCGACTCCCGTTTCAGTGAGAGACAATCCGTGGCGCTGGCACATCACATCCACCATGGATGTGGTGGTTAATGCTTTCACCGCCCTGCCCTGCCCTTTGCGATTCTTGATAAAATGGCGCAGCAGGAGGCAAATGATTTGATGCGTCGTCAAGAGTTGGCCATCACCCATCATGCCGCCAATGCGATCAGCATCGCCATCGGTGACCAGGCAGAAATCCGCCCGCTTAAGCTTGAGTTCGCGCTGACTGTTAACGTAATTCCGTTCAATGGGTTCGGGGTTAAGCCCGCCAAAATTGGGATCATGGTCCGCGTTAAATGTGCGGACGGTGCATTGTGTGCCCTCAAGTATTTGATCGAAACAACCGGCACCCACACCGAACAGCGCTTCATGGGCAAAATGAAGTTTGGTTTTCTGGATCAAATCAAAATCGACTAGGCGTTTAAGCGCAGTGAAATACCTTGGCAATAAGTTGCTTGTGCGCAATAGCTTGCGTCTCTTTGCTTCGGTGGTGGTTAACTGTTTGACGGGGCGTTTTTGGAGGCGCTGTTCGATGGCTCGACAGGTTTCCGGATCGGCCGGGCCACCGTGATGCAACTTGATTTTAAATCCGTTGAAGCGTGCAGGGTTATGACTAGCCGTAATCATAATACCGGCCCGTGCCCTCTTTTTTGCCGTATGCCAAGAAACCGTCGGAGTGGGTACTGGGCGGTCCGCTAACAGTACTTCATACCCATTGGCCGCCAGCACTTCAGCGGTGACTTGGGCGAATTCATTAGAAAGGAAACGCCGGTCGTAACCCACTACCATTTGCTTGTGGGTGGTGCGTGTATATTTGCGTGCGAAATGATCTGCGGTGGCCTGGACGACTAGGCGGATATTTTCAAAGGTGTAATCCTCCCCAATAATGGCGCGCCATCCGTCGGTGCCAAATTTGACTGGGCAATCGGGTTTCATGATCGCCTGCGGCTTTGCTCAACACCTTCACGCATCTTCGTGATAGCGCGTTTCATGTCGCGTTTACTGAACAAGGCGGTGCCACTTACGAAAGTGTCGGCTCCCATGAGGGAGCATTCAACGGCGGTCTTTGCATCGATGCCGCCATCAACCTCAATGCGGAATCCAAGCCCCCGTTCCTGACGCCATTGCCATGCCTGTTGAATTTTGGGTAGGCATTCCTCCATGAACGATTGGCCGCCAAAGCCTGGGTTCACGGTCATGATTAGGAGGGTATCGATTTTATCGAGATAAGGCTCTGCTGCAGCCAGTGGTGTGGGTGGATTTACGGCAAGGCCAACTTTGCGTTCAAGATTGCGGATGCGCCAAATCAAATCCCGAGCTTGATCAGTCAGTTCGGTATGAATGGTAAGTTGATCGGCACCGCCTTTTACAAAACTTTCGAGCAGAATTTCGGGTTGCGAGCACATTAAATGCACATCGAAAAAAAGTTTTGATTGAGGGCGTAACGTGCGTACGACTTCCGGCCCAAAGGAAATATTGGGAACGAAATGCCCGTCCATAATGTCGAGATGAAGCCAGTCGCCACCTGATCGTTCCGCGCGTTTGGCTTCCGTCGCGAATTTCCCATAATCCGCTGCGAGCAGAGAGGGGGCTATTTTCATCAGGTGCTAGGCGGGGGAAGGAGCGGGTGCGGTGGTGCCGGAATCAAGGCCGGAATCTTCCTTCGGCGGATTGTTTTCAGCGTCGGAATCCGTGGTGGGTGTGGAGGCCTCAGCACCGGTCATGCCTTTCCCTCCAGTAGGGTTGTTGGATTGATCAAGCTTGCCGGTCTTGACGATTTCCTCAACCTGCGAGGCGTCCAATGTCTCGTATTCCTTTAAGGCTTCTGCAATGGCCTTCACCTTGTCCTTGTTTTCGGTAATCAACCGGTTGGCGCGGTCGTAGGCATTGTTAATGATGGTTTTGACTTCACCGTCAATCAATTGAGCCGTGTCTTCACTATATTCCTTGGACTGCGCCATGTCGCGCCCGAGGAAAACGTATTCGTTATCGCCTCCATATTGAACCATGCCCAGCGCATCGCTCATTCCGAACTGAGTAACCATCGCCTTGGCCATCTTGGTGGCCTGTTGGATATCCCCGGCCGCACCGGAGGAAATATCGCCTGAATACATTTCCTCAGCGATACGCCCGCCCATGGTCATGCAAATAGTATCGAGGAGCTGAAGCTTGTGATGATTTAAAACATCCTCCTTCGGTAGGCTCATTGTGGCTCCGAGGGATTGGCCGCGCGGAATAATGGTGACCTTGTGCAGCGGATGGCAATGTTCCAACAGAATGTTCAAGATGGCGTGGCCGGCTTCGTGCCAGGCAGTGCGTGTTTTATCTTCCTCGCTCATGGCGAGGCTGCGGCGCTCTCGGCCCCAGCGAACTTTGTCGCGTGCTTCCTCAAGTTCGATCATGCGAATTCGCTTTTTGTTTTTGCGCGCAGCAAGCAAGGCCGCTTCATTGAGGAGATTGGCTAATTCCGCGCCGGAATACCCAGGTGTGCCGCGGGCGATAACCGAAAGATCCACCTCTTTGGCGAGCTTCACCTTCTTGGCGTGGACCTTGAGAATGGATTCGCGGCCGCGCACATCGGGCAGTGGTACAGTGATTTGCCGGTCGAACCGGCCGGGGCGCAGCAGCGCAGGATCGAGGACATCCGGGCGGTTGGTGGCTGCAATAATAATGATGCCTTCCTGAGAATCAAAACCATCCATTTCAACGAGCAGTGCGTTAAGTGTTTGTTCGCGCTCGTCGTTGCCACCGCCCAAGCCGTGTCCACGATGGCGGCCGACGGCGTCGATTTCATCAATGAACACCAAGCAAGGCGTGCTCTTGCGTGCCTGTTCAAACATATCGCGCACGCGACTGGCACCAACACCGACAAACATCTCCACGAAATCCGAGCCGCTGATGCTAAAGAAA
>DPAW01000120.1 GCA_003517285.1 Verrucomicrobiales bacterium | reverse complement strand
TACCCCACCGGTTATGAGGATCCGTACGGCTACAACAACGGCCCTCGTTGCGCGCCTTTGATTACCAAAGACCGTATCTACACCTACGGTGCCGAGGGCGTGTTAATCTGCCTCGACTTAGCCACCGGCAAACAACTCTGGCGACGCGATACCCACAAAGATTTCACAGTCATCCCCAATTTTTTCGGGGTCGGCAGTACCCCCGTGCTTGAGGACGGCCTGCTGCTCACCATGGTGGGCGGCCAACCCAACAGCGGCATGGTAGCCTTTGATGCCAAGACCGGCAAAACCGTCTGGACCAGCACCGGCAAGCAGACGTGGGATGGCGTGACCAAAACCGGTTGGCCCGGCGAACCGCGAATGATTTGGCGCGGTCAGGAAAAAATGGCCAGCTACGCCTCGCCCGTCCTCGCCACTGTCCACGGCAAACGCGTAGTTTTCTGCCTTATGCGACAAGGCCTCGTGGCGCTCGATCCCAAGACCGGCAAGGAATACTTCAAGCGCTGGTTCCGCGCGCGCGTTAATGAATCGGTGAACGCCTCCAACCCAGTTGTCATCGGTGATCAGGTCTTCTGCTCCACCGCCTATTCCGGGGATGGATCGTTTGTGCTGAAGATCAAAAAGGATCTCAGCGGCTACACCGAAGTCTGGAGTGATTACCAACGCCGCGTTCAGACCGATAACCCGCGCTTGGATGAAGTACTGGGTCTGCACTGGATGACCCCAATCGTACACGAAGGCAATCTCTACGCCTTCAGCGGTCGAAACGAACCCGACGCCAGCTTTCGCTGTGTGGAGTTTGCCACTGGAAAACTCCTCTGGAATCAAGACGAGGCCTGGCAAAAATATGGGCCGCCCTCGAACAAATACGGCCGAGGATCATTCATTCAAGCCGACGGCAAACTCATCGCACTCGGCGAAACCGGCAAGCTCGGCCTCTTTGCCCTGAACGCCAAGAAACCGGAAGAACTCGCCGCCTATCAGGTGCCGCAATTGCGTTACCCTTGCTGGGCCGCCCCCGCCATAGCCGCCAAACGCGTTTATCTCCGTAGCGAAGCCTACCTCGTTTGCTACGATTTCGCCAAAGAGCGATAACCGCCCGCGCGGCCAGCAACCCAATTCAGGCTTTCTTTTTCGGGCAAAAACCCGTTCACTCTCGCCTGTCTTATGAGCGAGACGAATGATTCCCTGGCCAAGGAGAAGGAAACCCTTAAGAGCGTTGAGAACGCCCCTACCTCCGAGAAACTTCTGACCTACACCAAGCTATCCGGCCCAGGTTGGCTCCAAGGCGCCATCACTCTCGGCGGCGGCTCCCTGGCGGGCAGCCTGTACCTCGGCGTGATCGGCGGCACCCAGCTACTTTGGTTGCAGCCGATCATGATGATCCTTGGCGTGCTAATGCTCTCGGTGATCGGCTACGTTACCCTGTCCACCGGCAAGAAGCCCTTTCAGGCCATCAACGAACACATCAATCCCGTGCTCGGATGGGGCTGGCTGATTGCCGCCATGCTCGCGAACCTTGTCTGGGCCATGCCGCAATTCTCGTTGGGCACCGCAGCCCTGCAGCAGAATCTGGGAGTATTCACTGGCGAAGGCGGAGACAAACTTTGTGCCGTTTTGCTTTTCATCATCGGCACGGTGGTGGTCCTGCTCTACGACAGCAAGGCGGTTAAATATTTTGACCTCATCCTAAAAGTAATGGTTGGCGTGGTGGTCCTCAGCTTCTTTGGCGTGGTGGCGGTTATGGCCGGCAACCTCGATTGGGGTGCCATCTTCTCAGGCTTTATCCCAGATTTTTCACTGCTCTCGCAACCGGCCGATAAGTTTAAGGAGGTCATCGCTAATTCCAGCGATCCCACTTATTGGAATGAAACCATTCTCGGCTCTCAACGAGACCGCATGGTGACCGCCGCGGCCACGGCTGTGGGCATTAACATGACCTTCCTTCTGCCCTACTCCATGCTCCGAAAGGGCTGGGGACGCGAACATCGCGGCTTGGCCAGCTTCGATCTGGGCATCGGCTTGTTTGTGCCGTTCTTCCTCGCCACCACCTGCGTAATGATCGCTTCGGCCAGCCAATTCCACGGTAAATTTGATGAAGGCCTGATCGATTCCAGTAAGGCCACTCCATTGACCGAAAAACTTCAGGGAGGCTACAACAAAAATCTGGGAGCGTTCCAAACTCACATCGGCGAAGGTAAGGAACCCAATGAAACCGACCAGCAACTTGCTGCCATGCTGGTGAGCCGTGATGCCTTCCAACTGGCCGGTTCTCTGGAAAAACTCACCGGCAACAAGGCCGTTTCCCAAACCATTTTCGGTATCGGCGTAGTCGGCATGGCCATTTCCACAATCATCATTCTCATGTTGATCAACGGCTTCTGTCTTACCGAAGCGCTCGGAGCAGAAATGGGCGGCCCCATTCACAAGGCAGGCTCCGTGCTACCGGGCATCACCGGCGCACTCGGCTTTCTGTTCCTGTGGGGCAACGCGGATGCCAAGTTCCTGCTCGCTGTACCCACCAGTGTGTTCGGCATGGTGCTGCTGCCCATCGCTTATTTTACGTTTTTCTGCATGATCAACAGCAAGGAACTGCTGGGAGACGCCTTGCCCAAGGGTGGCAAGCGCGTGGCATTGAACCTCGCCATCGGCCTCGCCCTGCTCGCCTCCACGATCGGCGCCGCGTGGTCCATCTGGAGCAAGGTAAAGTGGACGGGCGTGTACGCCGTGGGCATCTTCCTGCTACTGGCTCTGGGCGGTCATTGCTACCGCAAGTTGAACCAAAAGCTCGATCGAATTGAAACCAAATTGAAAAAGTAACGCAGCAACCCCTTTACGGCGGGCCATGTCTGGCCCGCCTTTTTTATGTCCCGATCCGGGCCACCCAGAGAACAATGCCAATAATTGCAAAACAAATTCCAAAGCACGCCACAAATCCCCAAACGTCCATTTTTGTAGGGCGCTGAAATTCCCAATCTGAGTTGGGCAACAACTTTTGATCATCAAACCGATCCGGGCGTGCATAGCTCACGTTGATTTCTCGGGTATCCGATTCTGGGTCCGGATCTACAGGCGTTTTCATTTTTACATACAACCGATCCAATGCCTTCTTACTGTTGGGCTGAGTAAACAAGCTAACCAGAATCATCACTAGAAAAGGCGCGATAATCTTGAAAGGCAAATCCAACGTTGAAAGGAGCGCATTCTGCGCCTTGACCAAATTAAGCCCCAAAACTTTGTCATAAATTATCATATCAAACCGGAAGTGCCCCGCCACAACCATCTCACCCTGAAAATTGTAAACTAATGTAGTAACATCTCCTTCCTTTGATTGATCAACCACAACTTTCCTCTGTTCGATTTCCTGGTCAAGATTAAGAATCTTAGCCTTTAAATCTTCTAAATTTAATCGATCCTTTTCAGTTAATATGGGTTCATTGATTTCTTCTTTTATCTCTTTGATCTCTTTCAATAGCTCTTCTCTATCGTCCTGAATTTGCAATTTCACTCCACCAGTCCAGTAAATCGATTTACCACCTGTGGGTTTAACCTGATATTCAAATAGCTCATCCAGTTCAATTGTTTTAGGCTTTGCTGTTAACGGGAAAACATCTTTCTCCCACGCAACTATTTCTGCCTGCCTTCGAGCAACATCGGCTGGGGCTGCTTTCCGCGTTATCTTTGTTTCCACAATTTGACTAACTGTTTGGAAATCAGGATTCTCTTTAATCCCAGGAGCTACAAAAGGAATAACCCGAGGCAGCACAAAGAAACTCATCACACAAAATATCACCGTCACCCAACCGGCTCTGGTAGTAGCTCTCCGCCAAAACATACCAACCCAGAACAACGCAGCAAAGGTCATGGGCACAATCCAGGTTTGTTTTAGTATAGCAAACATATCATCGATCAAAAGCGCACCCACCACTGCCCCAATCACAACAATGGCACCAGTAATTCGACCGAGTGTTAAACACTCTTTTTCACCCGCATCCTCTTTGACAAACGGTACGTAAATATTGCGCACCACCAAAGCCGAACAAACAAGCATGTAACAGTCCACACTACTCATCATGGCCGCGAGCAGACAGGCCAGCATTAAGCCCACCAAACCAATCCCCAAAGGCCCAAGCAACTCTTTGGTAGCCACCCCCCAGGCCTGATCCGGATCAGCTATTAACTCAGGCTGAGATGAAAACAGCGTCAATACGATTAATGCAGTAATCACCCAACCAATCGTACAAAATCTTTTGATAAAGTTACCCGTAACCAAGCCCACTCTTGCATCGTGCTCGCTTTTTGCCGTACCACCTCCCGTCACGATAAAATGCGGAGTCAATACAATGCCAATCATATTCATAATGACTATAACAACGATTGCATACAGAGGAAATTCACTTGAAGCGGTTCCTCCCAAAATAGTGAAGGTAGATTCAGGCAGTTGCTCGTGCATCACACGAAACCCATCAGTCCACCTGTCCCCCTCTTGACCAAATTTATCTACAACTGCATTGAGCCCAAAGGGAATCAACAAAATTGAGAGCAGTATAATACAAATGCCCTGAATCAAATCCGTCCAATATGCCGCAGTGACACCCCCGAGGACGCCATAAACAATGACAATTAGAGCCACAATGGGAATCAGAACCAGGCCCGTAGACAGACCAAATAGTTCAGGCCCCATCAGTGGTACCGCTACTTTTCCAATAGCAGTAAAAAGCATTGCTCCGTATACCATATAATAAAAACAGCCAAAAACGGCATATGCTGCACCAATAGATTTTGATTCATAACGTTCAGCAAACCAGTCGCCTAATGTCAGACAACGCATTCGCCGATACCACACAGCGCTAATCCAATAGATGGGCGTGACAAAGAGCCAATACATCACGCCCCACATGCCGCTCATGCCGTTGGCAAAGGTACCGCGCGCGGTATTGACGGGATCAGCCGAACCCGTCCCCGCCCCGAAGGCGGCAAAGGTTTGGAAGAGCTTGCCGAATTTCCTGCCGCCCATGAAATAATCCTCCTGAGCTTTGACCTGGCGCATGGCCCAGATACCGATCGTGGCCATGCCGGAAAAATAGATAAAGAGTACGAGGTAATCAGCGAAATTCATAAGGCGCAGGTGAGTTAGTAAAATGATACCGATTCAACGAATTTGCCCAATAAAAAACCCGCCCCAAAGGGCGGGTTGCAATTCTCTGGATGAGCGGGTTATTCGGACTTCTTGTCCTCCTCCTCAGCCTTGGGCTCCTCTTCGACAGCTTTCTCGTCTGCGGCGTCGGTTTCGTCCTCTGCAGCCTCTGCTTCATCGGTCTCCTCCTCTTCAGCGTTGGCCTCCTCGGTGGATTCGGCGGTGGCTTCCGCAGTCTTTTCATCAGCTTCTGCCCCGGCAACCGGCTCTTCGTCGGTTTCCTCTGTTGGTGCAGTCGCCGCTTCAGCCTTCGGCTGATCCTTGGCAACGGGATCTTCATCAGCCTCGGCACTGTCGGCATCAGTCACCCATTCCAAGATCGCCATCTCGGCGGCATCACCCTTACGGCGGCCGAGCTTGATGACGCGGGTGTATCCTCCATTGCGATTTTCAAAGACGGGAGCAATATCCTCGAACAGAATGCGGACCACGTCCTCGTTCTCCCGCCAGTAAGCGCGCTGCTCGCGACCGGACACACCATTTTTCTTAGGGAAAAAGGTGCGGGGGTTTTGCTGCAATCGCGCGGCAATGAGGCGGCGGTATTGCAAGCCCGCTCCGTCGGCCTGGCCTTTTTTGCCAAGCGTCACCATCTTGTCAGCCACCACACGGGCGGCTTTGGCCTTGGCGAGGGTGGTGGTGACGCGGCGGTGCTTGATGAGGCTGCATACTAGGTTGTTGAGCATGCGGGTGCGATGCTCGGTAGTGCGGCCCAGTTTGGCTTTGCGAATACGGTGGCGCATGGTGCTTGGTTCAGGTAATTAGTCTAGCAGCGAAGACCCCGTGCCAATCGGCTCGCCGTCGTCTTCAAACAAAATGCTCGGGGATCCACCGGAGCTGTTCGGCTTGCTGATCAGATCTGCGGGATCGAGTACGCTCTCGTCGAACGTCATGCCCAGTCCCAGCCCCAACTCCACAAGCTTGTCCTTAATCTCGTTCAGGGACTTTTTACCGAAGTTACGGTACTTAAGCATGTCGGCCTCGGACTTGGTGGCTAGTTGGCCAACGCTGGTAATATTGGCGTTGTTGAGGCAGTTGGCCGCGCGCACGCTCAACTCGATTTCGTTCACGCTCATGGCAAGCAGACGCTTGAGTTCGGATTGCTCCTCGGTCTGGTTCTCCTTCTCCTCTTCAAATTCAATGGCGTCCTTGTCGTAATTCACGAACACCTCGAGCTGGTGCATAAGCACTTGGCTGGCCTGATTCACGGCGTCATCCGGCGTGATGCGGCCATCCGTCCAAATCTCCAAAGCCAAGCTGTCGTAATCGGTGCGCTGGCCGACACGGGCGTTGCCCACATCGTAACGTACGCGGGTCACGGGTGAAAAGATGGAGTCGATGGCAATCACGCCGATCGGCTGGTTGGTGGTCTTGTTGTCGTCGCCAGTCAGGAATCCACGGCCCACCTGGACAGTGAGTTCCATGAGAAATTTCTTTTTCTTGTCGAGCGTGCAGATGTGTTGGTCCGGATTCACGAGCTCCACATTGTGGTTCAGTTCGATATCGGCCGCGGTCACGGCACCGGACTTATTTACGGAAAGCAACAATACCTGCGGGTCGCGGGTCTCGTGAATCTTGAATTTCACCTGCTTGAGGTTAAGGATGATCTCCGCCATGTCCTCTACCACGCCTTCGATGGCGGCAAATTCATGCTGAGCTCCGTCCACCTTGAGGGACGTGATAGCGGCACCTTCCAGTGAGGATAGCAGCACGCGGCGCATACTGTTACCGATGGTGTGGGCATAGCCGATTTCAAACGGTTCCGCGACAAACTTGGCGTAGGTCTCGGTTGCCGTTTCCTCTTCCTTCTTCAGCCGATTTGGCCGTTCGAATGCTCCTAAACGTTTTGGCATTTTTTCTTACTTTGGTTGCAATTTTAATCTGACCGCAAACTTCATTCCCGCATATTTGTGGTCCGTGTAATTGCTGATTCCTCGGCCCACCCGGGCACAGGGATTAACGGGAATAAAACTCAACGATGGTCTGCTCGTTTGCCACGGGCTCGATGTCCTCGCGCGTGGGCATCCGGCTAACGGAGCCGGTGTAGGCAGCCTTATCCAACTCCAGCCACTCCGGTACGGTGCGACTCGTGGAGTACTCTAGATTCTTGTCGGCCAAGTGGCGACTCTTCTCAGAATGCTTAATCTCCACCTTATCTCCTTCGTGCAAGGCGATGGACGGAGTGCGGGCGCGCTTGCCGTTCACCAACACGTGACCATGGGTCACCATCTGGCGGGCTTGAGCACGGGTGTAACCAAATCCAAGATTATGCACCACGCTATCTAGACGCGTCTCCAAAATCTGCAGCATGATCTCACCGGTCACACCACGTCGACGGATGGCTTTATCATAGATGCCGCGAAACTGCTTCTCCATCAGGCCGTAGTAGTAGCGCATCTTCTGCTTCTCGGCCAACGCGAGAGCGTAATCAGTAGCCTTGCGACGGCGGTTCTGTCCATGCACACCCGGCGGGTAAGGCTTTCGCTCGAGATATTTCGAGGAGCCAAACAGCGGAGTGTTAAAGCGGCGGCTTAAACGAACGCGGGGACCTGTATAACGTGCCATAGTATCGGTAAAATTACGGGTGAGTATTAGACGCGACGGCGCTTGGGTGGACGACAGCCGTTATGCGGCACGGGCGTCACATCCTTGATTGTGGTGATATCCAGACCGGCTGCCTGCAGGCCGCGTATGGCTGATTCGCGACCGGAGCCGGGTCCTTTGATCCGCACTTCCACTTCCTTGAGGCCGTGCGATTGCGCATCGCGGGCAGCACGCTGGGCCACTTGCGTCGCGGCGTAGGACGTGCTTTTACGGGAGCCCTTGAATCCGGCGCGGCCGGCGCTAAACCAGCTGATAGGGTTGCCCTGCATGTCGGTGATGGTCACCAGAGTGTTGTTAAAGGTGGCGCGAATGTGCGCAATCCCGTGCGTCACATTTTTCGACTTCTTAGCCTTAATGACCTTGGCATCGCCGAAATCGTCCGCCAACAGTTCTGCCGCGGTGGGCGCGGAGGACTTGGCCCCCTCTTCGGCGGCAGGAGCGGTTTCGGCCGGAATAGCCTCAGCGGCGGCCTCGGGCTTCTCTGCGGCCGGCGCGGCCTCGGCTTGAGGTTCCTCGGTTGCGGGATTTTGTTTTTCTTCAGCCATGATGGTTGTTCAGGTAAAGGATTAGGCTTTCTTGCTCTGGGCGCCTACGGTCTTCTTCGGCCCCTTGCGGGTACGGGCGTTGGTTTGGGTGCGTTGCCCGCGCACGGGCAGGCCGCGCATGTGCCGTAAACCACGATAGGTTTTAATATTTTTGTGGCGCTTGAGGTCTTCAGTCACCTTCCGGCGCAGATCGCCTTCCACGAGGATCACGCAATTGTCCGTGCGGGTCTGTTCAGGACGCATCTCGGTGGTTTGGATGGCCTTAGCGATGGTGGCCAGTTCGTCCTCGCTCAAGGTATGGGCGCGGGTAGCCGGATCAATCTTGGCGTTTTCCAACACTTTGGCTGAGGTGGCCGGGCCGATGCCATACAGGGACCGGAGCGCGATGTCGATGCGCTTATTGGCGGGTATATCGATTCCTAAAATACGGGGCATGGCTTAACCTTGACGCTGTTTACAACGCTTGTTCGTTTTACAAATGATACGTACGACGCCCTTCCGCCGGACCACTTGGCAGTTCGGACACATTCTTTTCACTGAAGATCGCACTTTCATTTTTCGTTTTCGTTCTTTTGTTTTCGTTCCATGACCCTTCCTTTGGAAAGGTCAAAGGTGCTCACTTCGAGCACCACCGTTTCGCCCAGTTGCGCGTCCACCAACACATTGCTGGTGGCCCGCGTGCTGTGCCCCATCAGGCGGTGGCCGTTGCTCAGTTCGGCGCGCACCAGGCGGTGCGACAGAACCTCGACTATTCGGCCCTCGACTCGGATGGGCTCGGCCCCGGGCATGTCAAAATTTCCGGTTCGCCTTCAGTCACCGCAATGGTGTGTTCCCAATGCGCTGAAGGCCGGCCATCCCGTGTTACCACAGACCAGCCGTCTGGCAGAAACTTCACCTTCGGCGTCCCTGCATTGACCATTGGCTCAATCGCCAAAGTCATGCCAGGCCGCAGCTCCGGAGAGTCTCCACCGGTCACGTAATTGGGGATTTGCGGTTCCTCGTGAACCACCTCTCCCACACCGTGTCCAACAAACTCACGCACGATCGAAAACCCGTTGGCTTCCACTCGATTCTGCACTGCAGCCGATATATCAACCACCCGGTTTCCGGGTAACGCGCGAGAAATTCCATCATACAGGGCTTCCTGAGTCACTTCAATCAATTTTTGAGCTTCTTCAGGACACTCACCAACAATCACCGTTCGCGCGTTATCGCCAATGAACCCTTCCACGCAAACACCGACATCGATGCTTACTATGTCACCGTCCACGATTTTCCGTTTCCCGGCCAAACCGTGCACCACTTCCTCGTTCATCGAGATGCACACATTGCAGGGGTACTTCCTGCCCTGCACCTCGTATCCGAGAAACGCACTCTTGCATCCGTAATGCCGGATGCGGCTGGCGGCATATTCATCCAACTCACGGGTCGTGATTCCCGCTTTCACCCATTCACAAGCATCCCGCAACACGTTGGCTGCGATACGGCCGGCTTCACGCATGGCCGCCAGTTGATACTCGTCCTTGATGGGGATCATCCGGCGCGTCCCCGCACCTTTTTGCCGCCTTTCAAAAATCCATCATAATGATGCTGGGCCAAATGACTTTCCATTTGCCGCATCGTATCCAGCATTACGCCCACCATAATCAGTAGACTCGTGCCGCCAAAGAACTGGGCCACCGCGAAGTCAATTTCCAAATTGATACCCAACACCGTCGGAATCACCGCGATGACCACCAAGAACACGGCTCCGGCCAAGGTCAACCGGCTCATCGCATGATGCAGGAAGTCACGCGTCGCGTTCCCCGGGCGAACACCGGGAATGTAGCCACCGGCCTTTTTCAAATCATCCGCGATCTGAGTTTCATTAAATTGTGTCGCCACCCAGAAATAGGAGAAGAACAGGATCATCAGTGACTGCATGGCCAAATTCCAAAAGGAACCGTAAGCCAACGCATCGCCCAGCCCGACGAAGAATTCGGATGCGTTACCTTCCCCGAGCCAGCGACCAACTGTTCCAAAAATCTG
>DPAW01000311.1:963-5692 GCA_003517285.1 Verrucomicrobiales bacterium | reverse complement strand
TGCCCCACGAATGGCGCACCGATTACCAGCGCGACCGCGATCGCATCACTCATTCCCGAGCCTTTCGTCGGTTGGAATACAAAACGCAGGTGTTCCTAAACGGCACCGGCGATCACCTACGCACGCGCCTCACCCACACCATTGAGGTGGCGGCCGTCTCGCGCAATATCGCCCGCGCCCTCGGTCTCAATGAAGACCTCGCCGAAGCCATTGCTCTGGCCCATGACCTCGGCCATTCGCCGTTTGGTCACAAGGGCGAGTATGCGCTCAATGATCTCATGAAAGAGCACGGCGGGTTTGAGCACAACCGCCAGAGCCTACGCATCGTGGAAAAGCTTGAGCAGAAATACCCGCATCACCCCGGGCTCAATCTCACTTGGGAAACACGCGAAGGGTTGGTGAAACATTTTAATCCCGCCGATCACCCCAGCAAACGTGACGGGTTCGACGCCAAATCCAATTCGCTCGAGGCGCAGGTCGCCAATCTTGCCGATGAGATCACCTATTACAGCCATGATCTCGATGACGGACTCGACTCAAATCTGCTCGACGAAGAAGACCTCAAAACCCATGTGCAAATCTGGCGCAACACCGATGCCGAAGTGCGCACGGAGCACGGTGCGCTCGATACCGAGACACGCCATTACGCCATCATCCGGCGGCTCATCAATAGTCAGGTCCATGATGTCGTGGAAACCAGCGGCCGCCTCATTGCCGAGGCCGGCGTGCAATCGGCCGATGACGTGCGCCTGCATGATGGCGACCTGATTCGGTACAGCGATACCCGCCGCACGGCCAATCTGGAATTGCGCGAGTACCTCTACGAAAACCTCTACTACAACCCCGTCGTCCACAAACCCAACCTGCGCGCCATCAAGCTGCTTGAGGCGTTGTTCGGGCATTATCTAGAGCATCCGGAAGACATCGGCAGCCAATCGCGCGCGCGCATCGAAACTGTTGGATTGCACCGCGCCATTTGTGATTATCTCTCCGGCATGACTGACCGCTACGTGGCGCTAGAATACGAACGGCTTGGGCTTTAACTGAGCAACGAGCCATACCGCACGCCGCGCAGAGTGGGACGCAGCTGGTGAAACCCGCACCGCATCATCACTGCCTCGTAGATCGCTGCGCCAAACAAAATCACATCCGCCCGATCCGCCGGTAATCCGGCCAGCGCCTGCCGCCGTTCCAAGCTCATCATCCACAGCCGATCCGTCAAGGACTGCACCTCCGGTAGCAACCAACTCAGCGCCTCCAATTCCATCGCACTCAGATCATCCGTCTCCTTGAGGATTCGCGAGAGGAAAACCGGTGTTCCCCCGGCACCCACCAGCATTGCGGGCAAGGCCACCGTGCCAAGCAGTGGCGTTACCTGATCATCCAGAAATTGATCCAGCGCCTCGATCACTTTCGCACGCTCCTGCGCCGTCGGCAGATCGCTCGGCCGATGCTGTTCCAGTAAACGCACTGTTCCCAGAGGAAAACTGTGCTGCACGCGCACGCCGGTTTCATCCGCCACCAGCAATTCTGTGCTGCCGCCACCCACGTCGATAATCGCCAGCGGCCCATCAGAAAAATCGGAATGACTCCGCACACCGCGCAGCACCAATTCCGCCTCGCGGTCGCCCTCAATAATCGTTAGAGGCACATTCACCTCGCGAAACGCCTCGATCAAATCCATTCCATTACGCGCTTCGCGAGCGGCGCTGGTCGCCACCGCCTTCACTTCCACAGCGCCCATGCGTCTGGCCTTCTCAGCAAACCGCCCAGCGACAAACGCCGTTTGCGCAATCGCTTCCGGATCCAGTTTGCCAGAATCAAACACACCACGGCCCAACCGCGTTTGTTCGCCTTCATGCACCAACGGCGTGACGTCGCCAGCAGCCACCTCGGCCACCAGCAGCTTCACCGAGTTACTTCCCACATCAATGACCGCCCGTAGGTTTTGTGTTTGGTTTCCGTCCAATGCCTTCATACAATTTGCCGCGCATGGTTGCAGCGCTGTTCATCCAAAGGGCATTTGAACCGGAGACGCAACTTTATTTCGGTTGCGTGGTGGTTACGGTGATCATTTCAATCGTCCTGCATGAGCTTGCCCATGGCTGGGCCGCTATTTGGCAGGGCGATGACACCCCAAAGATGGCTGGCCACATGACGGCCGACCCCATGGTCCATATGGGCGGCATGTCGCTGCTCATGCTTGCGCTGGTGGGAATGGCCTTCGGTGCCATGCCGGTCAATCCACGCAACTTCCGCAGCCGCTATGGCGACGCCATCGTCTCCGCCGCCGGGCCAGCAATGAATTTTCTGTTGGCCTTCCTGGCATTAACCGCACTCGCACTTTGGATGCGCCTCGTTGGCATTGCCGATGAAGGTCCCGCCCACAACGGCCAATATCTGCTGCGCATCTTTGGAGTCACTAATATCGCTCTAGGCATTTTTAACCTTATACCCGTGCCGCCACTCGATGGCTCAACCGTGCTAGGCAATTTTGTCCCGGCGTACCGGCGTTGGCTCGAATCCCTAGGAAACCCCACGTGGATGTTTTTCATTCTATTCATTGTACTTTGGAATGCGCCCTCCCAATACAACCCCTTTGGCATCGCGCAAAACGTGATGGCGGCTTATCTGGGTCTGTTTGGCTTTGTCATGGGCTAACGCTTGCACACCGTGTAACCCACGGGCATACTGCGCGCCTCCATGAGTAAGGAACCCATTCGTGTTGCAGTAACCGGTGCGGCCGGTCAAATCGGTTATGCCCTCCTCTTCCGGATTGCATCCGGCCAAATGTTCGGCCCGGATCAACCGGTGGCACTGAACCTGATTGAGATCGAACCCGGCATGGCCGCGCTGGAAGGTGTGTGCATGGAGCTTGATGACTGCGCGTTTCCACTGCTCACCGATGTGGTCGCCACCTCCGATCTGAATACCGGCTTCAATGGCGCCAACTGGTCTCTGCTCGTCGGCAGTGTACCGCGTAAGGACGGCATGGAGCGCGGCGATCTGCTGGGCATCAACGGCAAGATTTTTACCGGCCAAGGCCAAGCCATCAACAACCACGCCGCCAGCGATGCGCGCGTGCTGGTGGTCGGCAACCCCTGCAACACTAACTGCCTAATCGCCATGAACAACGCGCCGGACGTGCCCAACGACCGGTTCTTTGCCATGACGCGTCTTGATGAAAACCGCGCCAAGACGCAGCTCGCCCAAAAGGCCGGCGTGGCCGTAAGCAGCGTTTCCAATCTCTGCATCTGGGGCAACCACTCCGCCACGCAGTATCCGGATTTCACCAACGCGCAAATTAACGGCGCCCCCGCCACCGACGCCATCAGCGATCGGGAATGGCTCGAAGGCGAATTTATCAGCACCGTGCAAAAGCGCGGCGCGGCGATCATCAAGGCGCGCGGGCTCTCCAGTGCCGCCAGCGCCGCCAATGCCATCGTCGACAGCGTGCGCTCGGTCACTAAACCCACCGCCGAGGGAGATTGGCACAGCCTGTGCATTTGCTCCGACGGCAGCTACGGCGTGGAGGAAGGCCTCATTTCCTCCTTTCCCATGCGCAATACCGGCGGCGAACTGACCATTGTGCAGGACGTGCCGATTGATGATTTCAGTCGGGCTAAAATTGACGCAACGGTCAATGAGCTGAAGGAAGAGAAAACCTTGGTGGCCGATTTATTGCCGAGCTAACGTCATGTCCGAACTGGCAAGCTACATTGATCACACCTTGCTCAAGCCCGACGCCACACGGGCGCAGCTAGAGCAATTGTGCGCAGAGGCCGCGGAGCATCAATTCTCCACCGTCTGCGTCAACGGCAGCCGCGTGGAGCTCGCCTATTCGCTTCTGGAAGACAGCGACGTGCAGGTGTGCACCGTGGTCGGTTTCCCACTCGGCGCAATGGACGCCGATGCCAAGCGCTACGAGACCGAAGCCGCCGTTGATGCCGGCGCCAGCGAGATTGACATGGTGATGAATGTCGGCCGCTTCAAGGACGGCGAACACGAGTACATTGTCCGCGAAATCCGTGACGTGGTTGAGGCAGCCGATGATCGCGTGGTCAAGGTCATACTCGAAACCTGCCTGCTCACCAATGACGAAATCGCGCAAGCCTGCAAACTCGTGGCCCAAGCGCAGGCGCACTTTGTGAAGACCTCCACGGGCTTCGGCAGCGCCGGCGCCACGCTAGAGCATGTGAGGCTCATGCGCGAAACCGTCGGGCAATTTGCCGGCGTCAAAGCCGCCNNCGCAATGGACGCCGATGCCAAGCGTTATGAGACCGAAGTCGCGGTCGATCTCGGCGCCAGTGAAATTGACATGGTGATGAATGTCGGGCGCTTCAAGGACGGCGAACACGATTATATTGTCCGCGAAATTCGTGACGTGGTTGAGGCGGCCGATGACCGGGTGGTAAAAGTCATCCTCGAAACCTGCCTGCTTACCAACGACGAGATCGCCAAGGCCTGCAAACTTGTGACGCAGGCGCAGGCGCACTTTGTGAAAACCTCCACAGGCTTCGGCAACGCAGGCGCCACGCTGGAGCATGTAAGGCTGATGCGCGAAACGGTCGGCCAATTTGCCGGCGTCAAAGCCGCCGGAGGTGTGCGCAACGCGAACGATGCGCAGGCTATGATTGAAGCCGGCGCCACCCGCATCGGCACCAGCAACGGCGTCGCCATCGTCTCCGGCGAATCGGCCAACGGTAGCTATTAGCGGCCTATCTCGCAC